>JACRBO010000804.1 GCA_016219235.1 Chloroflexota bacterium | reverse complement strand
TGCAGCAATTCGCGCCTGAGCAAATCGATCAGGTGCTGCAAACCCGGACGCTGCGTGAGTCTCAACGCTTCGAACTGGCGCGGCTCGGCACGCCGTATGCCATCCAGCAGTTGCTGAACTGGATGTATGATGATCCTGACCTGATCATGGGTCGGAATCTCAGTTATCCCTCGGCCCGTTATCGCGAGGCGATCTGGCCGCTGCTGGCGGCTGCCGCTGAAGCCGTGACTGACGAGATTGGTCGCTATCACCTGTTCAGCGCGGTCGATATTCTATGGTTGGAACAGCCCGCGTGGCCGTGGAAGTTGGTGGAGTTTTTCTTCGCGCATCTGGCCGATCAAGACCACGTGGTGGCCGATAAGTATCGCGATACTCTGCTGCAAAAAGCCACCGGTCATCAACTGCCGGCGGCTTGGTCAAGCCTGGCGGAGCCAGAGCAAGCGGCGTATGCGGCCGGGCTGACACAGTATGCGCTCGGCAATGATTGGCTGGAACGCGTCATCGCCTTGCGCTTTCTGGCGAACATGCCGACTGATCTCGCGGGGCATGTGTTGACTACCGACACACTCACCCAGCTGCTCGCCGATTCCGATGAGCGGATATTGGCGGAAGCGCTCGATTACGCAGCGGCTCACGAGCGGCGCGATGTGCTAGCAAAAGTGCGGCTGCTGGCGCGAGATGCCCGGCTGAAGAAACTACCGCCGGAGGTGCAGCAAGGCGTGGTCAGGACGTTGGGCCAGATCGGTGAAGGCACCGATGCCAAACGGCTGGTGCAGATCGCGCGTGAACCCGACAATCACTGGGCTGCGGTGTCGCAGTTGATCGAGCAGCGGCGTTACTGGCCGGCGTTGTATAAGGCCATTGAGCGCGATGAGGCCGAGGCTAACTGGCTGACAACTGTGGCAGTCCGGCAGGGCGTGATCTTCGTGGTCGAAGGGCGGGGCGGCCTGGCGATTCGACACGGGGCCAATCGGGATAAGTTGTTGGACACTACACGGAGCGGATCAGCATCGTAGACAGCGCGATCAGCGTCGGCCTACCGCCTCGTTGATGACGCCTTGAAACACAAAGTGGCCTCAATAGTCCGCAACCTTGCAACGACAAGTCGCCCGAAGAGACCGCGAACGGGCGTCGCCGTGTCCATCAGCGCCGCGTCTGGCACTGGAAACGACCGGCAATAGGCCGCCTCCCTCTACAGGTTTTTCGACCTGACTCCACTGGCTGCGTCGACTGGCGGAGTGATGCGACCGCGTCTGGCTCACATCCAGCGCCCCTTGTGCTCGATGAATCCCTGATCGTTCCTCTTGCCAGCGGCCGCGGCTGAGGCTATACTAACGGCGTGGCGCACAACCCCTGATTCGGGGGCTGTGCGCTTTTGCATGTCTACCCCATGCCTCAGGAGACTTGAACGATGCCACTGTATATCCCTGATGATTTTGATCTACCCGCCCGCGCCGACGTCAAACGCCGGCTGGCCGAGGCGGTGAGTGTGTTGGCTCGGACGCCGTATGCCACGTGGCCCGATCTGCGCGAGCAGTTTGGCCTGCCCGCTGACTCGTCAAGTTTCAAGAAACTGGTGAAGGATTATTTGCCGCGTTACGGTCTGGCCGTCACGACGGTAGCGAAGGTCTTTCGCAAGCGCAATCGAATGGGTTTGATCCGATTAACTGAGCAGGGCAAAGCGTTGGCGCGTGTGCTGGGCTTCGAGCCGGTGGAGAACCACTGGGAACGGGTGATCCGGCGGCATCAGGGCGAGGCGCAGGCCGACCATACCGGGCTGCTGCTGGCCGTCGAACGGCAGGCGCGGTTGCGAGGCTATGCGACTGTCCTCGTGCCGGAGGTCGATCGGGAAGGCTTCGCGCCCGACCTGTGGATCGAGCGGGATGGAGTGGGGTTCTATGTGGAAGTCGAGACTGCCTATCGGCGGCGCAAGTCAGAAAAGTGGCTGGCGGCCTGGCGCGCGCAGGGCCATGCGGCGATCGTGGCGCGCACCGAGCACGTGTTGGGAAGATTGATCAAGGATTGCCAGGCGTGCGGGGTGCCGGGGATCGGAACGGACGTGCAACGGCTGTATTATGAGCCGGACGCGCCGCTGTGGAGCGGGGGCTGGTCTGGCGTGAAAGCGCGAGTGGAGGTGCTGACCCGCCTGCAAAGCCAGGTCAGGTGGCCGTTGCAGTCGATGCGTTGAGGCGAATCTGCGGCCTGGCTGTATCGCGCCTGAATCTTGCGGTGAGACCAGACGGTCGCACCGTCCAGTGGCGGCCAGCAACGCCCGCGTCCTTTGACCGCGTGCCGGAAGGCAGAAGGGCAGGGGCGCGTGGCGATAAGGCCACCGCCATCGCCGCAAGGCGAGCACGGACGCAAGCCCGCGTAGCGGCCGACAGGCCGTTGCCGTTGATTTTGACGATGGCTGTCGTGTGTTTGTGACGATTGGCATCAAAAATACGTAGCCACAATAGACAGCGCCTGACAAATGTCGTAAACTGTTAGGCGGCACACTCCAGTTGGGTGGTTCCTCTTTTGCCCTCAGTTGTGCCATAATGGGTATCCTGCAAAAGAAAACGCCCCGCACTGTTTGCAGCAGCCGGGGCAATGGCAACGCGGTTAGGTCGCGTCAACGCCGAGAAGTATATCACATTCTCAGGCCGGGCGTGGCTCGCTTTGCGTGCTGCGCGCGGCTTTTTGTTTATTGTCGGTCGTGAGGACTTATGCCCCGCATCTTTGACAACATTGAGCAGCATCTTCTGCCCGCTCTCAAGCGCACTCTGGCCGTGTCGTATCGCGCGGATTTCTGTGTTGGATACTTCAATCTGCGTGGCTGGAAACAGATCGATGAGGCCATCGAGCAATGGTCGGGCGGCGAGGGACATGCCTGCCGCTTGATGGTGGGGATGCAGACCACGCCGCAGGAAGAACTCAAACGCGCGTTCAGCCTGGGCACCGCCGAAGAGGGCATCGACAATGCGACCGCGATCCGTCTCAAACGCAAGTTAGCTGAGGAATTCCGGCAGCAGTTGATGCGCGGCGCACCGACCAGCGCCGATGAGGCCGGCCTGCGCCGACTGGCGCAGCAACTCCGCGACAACAAAGTGGTGGTCAAGTTGTACTTGCGCCACACACTGCACGCCAAGTTGTACCTTCTCTTCCGCGACGACTACAACAACCCCATCACCGGCTACGTCGGCAGCAGCAATCTGACGTTTGCGGGCCTATCGAAGCAAGGCGAACTCAACGTTGATGTGCTGGATCAGGACGCGACGCAAAAACTGGCAACCTGGTTTAAGGACCGCTGGGAAGATAATTTCTGCCTGGACATCTCCAGGGAACTGATCGCCGTCATCGAAGACAGTTGGGCCGTCAGCCAGCCGACGCCGTATGAGGTGTATTTGAAGATGGCCTATCACCGGGCGCAGGAGGCCCGCGCCGGGTTGAGTTAGTTTACATTGCCCGCGGAGTTTCGCCGTCAGTTGTTCGACTTTCAGGCGGCGGCGGTAAAGATCGCGGCGCATCACCTTAACAAGCGCGGCGGTGTGCTCATCGGCGATGTGGTGGGTCTGGGCAAGACGCTGATGGCAACGGCGCTGGCCCGCATCTTCGAGGAAGACACCGGCGTTAGCACGCTGATCATTTGTCCCAAGAACCTGGTGCCGATGTGGCAGAGCTATGTCGATCGCTTTGGCCTGCGCGGCAAGGTGATGTCGAGCAGCGTGGCGATCAAGGAACTGCCCAATGTGCCGGCGCGCTTCCGGCTGGTGCTCATTGACGAAAGCCACAACTTCCGCAATCGCGAGGGCAAGACCTATCGCGCCATCAAGGAGTTCGTCGATCAGAGCGATAGCCGGGTGATCTTGCTGACGGCCACGCCGTACAACAAGACGTATCTTGACCTGTCGGCGCAACTGCGCTTGTTTGTACCCGAAGATTTGGATCTGGGCATTCGCCCCGAGCAGTGGCTGCGCGAGATTGGCGAGGCGAAGTTCAGCCAGTATCAAGTGCTGCCGAGCACGCTGGCGGCCTTTGAGAAGAGCAACCACGCCGACGACTGGCGCGAGTTGATGCGGTTGTTTCTGGTGCGGCGCACGCGCAGTTTCATTCAAACGCACTACGCCGAGACCGACCCCGCAACGGGCCGCAAGTTCTTGCGCTTCGACGATGGCTCCCGCTCATTCTTCCCCACGCGCGAACCGAAGACGTTGAAGTTTACGCTGCGCACCCGCGATCAGGATGATCAATACGCGCGGTTGTATTCCGAAGCGGTGGTCGATGTCGTCAACGGCTTGAGTCTGCCCCGCTATGGATTAGGCTTGTATCTCAAGGCCAATGCGCCGCAGTTGGCTGATCGCGAAGAGAAGAAACTGCTCGACAATCTCTCACGGGCGGGCGCGCGGCTGCTGGGCTACTGCCGCACCGGGTTGTTCAAGCGGTTGGAAAGCAGCGGGCAGGCCTTCATTCAGTCGCTTGATCGGCACGTGCTGCGCAACTACATCTTCCTGTATGCGCTGGAGAATGATCTGCCGCTGCCTATCGGCACGCAAGACGCCGACATGCTCGATCCGGGCAACAATGACGAAGACGCCGACTCGGCGCAGATGACGTTTGATCTGGATGAAGACACGGGTAACGGCGATACCGTCCCCGACGCGCCAAGCGACCAGTTCACGCCGGAAGCCTATCGACAGCGGGCGGCGCAGGTTTATCAGGTCTATCGCACGGCCTATCAACGCCGCTTCAAGTGGCTGCGCGGGACGCTGTTCAATTCCGGTCTGGCCGCCGCGCTGAAACAGGATGCCGAAAGTTTGATCGGGGTATTGCAAACGAGCGGGCCGTGGCGGTCCGATCGGGATCGCAAACTCAAGCGCTTGTACGAGGTGCTGACGCGCGAGCATCCGACTGAGAAGGTGCTGATCTTCACGCAATTTGCGGACACGGTGCATTACCTCACGGATGAGCTCACCCAGCGCGGATTGACTGCGATCGAGGGCGTGACGGGCCAATCGGCCAGCCCGACCGAGGCGGCGTGGCGGTTCAGCCCACAAAGCAACGACAAGCCGATTCCACCCGAAGCGCAAACGCGCGTGCTCATCGCGACGGATGTCCTGTCGGAAGGGCAGAACTTGCAAGACGCGCACATCGTGGTGAACTACGATCTGCCGTGGGCCATCATCCGGCTGGTGCAGCGCGCGGGCCGCGTCGATCGCATCGGGCAGAGCGCGCCGGTGATTGCGTGCTATTCCTTCCTGCCGGCCGAGGGCGTGGAGCGCATCATCAAGTTGCGGTCACGGGTGCGGCAGCGCCTGCAGGAAAACGGCGAAGTGATCGGCACCGACGAACAATTCTTTGAAGACGAGCGCAACGCCGCTCAACTGCGCGATCTGTTCACGGAGAAATCGGGTATTCTGGACGACGAGGCGGATAGTGAAGTCGATCTGGCGTCGTATGCCTATCAAATCTGGCGCGATGCAACTAAAGGCCAGCCCGCATTGGAGAAGAAGATCGCCGAGATGCCGGATGTAGTGCTGTCTACGCGGGCGCATGTGCCCAGCGTGGAGCAGCCCGCCGGGGTGCTGGTGTATATGCGGACGGCCGAGGGGGCCGATGCGCTGGCGTGGGTCGATCGGGCGGGCACCAGCGTGACGCAGTCGCAACTGGCGGTGCTGCGCGCGGCAGAGTGTAAGCCCGATACGCCGACGCTGCCCCATCAACCGGAGCATCACGATCTGGTGCTGCGGGCGGTGGAGCAGATGATGCAAGAGGCGCGGACGACCGGTGGGCAGTTGGGCAAGCCGTCAGGCGCACGCTACAAGACGTACACGCGGCTGAAGGCGTATCACGAAGACTTGAAGGCGCGCTCGCCGTTGTTTGCGCGGGAAGAGTTGCAACGCGCGTTGGACGACGTGTATCGGTATCCGTTGCGCGAAGGGGCCAAGGACGTGCTCAATCGGCAGTTGAAGGCCGGCGTTGGCGATGCTGATCTGGCCGAATTGGTCATCAATTTGCGCGATGAAAACCGGCTCAGTCTGATCGTCGAAGAAGGTGAAACGGTCGAAGATGAAGCGCGCATTATCTGCTCACTGGGATTAGCGGCGATATGACCATCAACACTCGACAGGCCCGTCAATATCTGGAAGCATTCGACTTCAAGAAGTTGTTCGTGGAAGTGTTGGGCTGGTCACGCCCGACGGGCCGCGCCACATCGATCGAGGTGGAGGGCGATCGCTATCGGCTAACGCCCATCGCCGAACTGGGCGGGATGGTCGTGTTCGTGTGCGAGGATCAAGCGGGCGGCGAAGTACCGGAGGCCGCGCGCCGTAAGCAGATCGATAAGCGCGTGAGTGAGTTGACCTTCGAGCACATCCTGATCTTTGTCGATGGGGCGCGCACGCAGGCGGTGTGGCAGTGGGTGAAGCGCGAAGCCAAACAAAGCGCCAAAGCGCGCCAGCATACGTACACCAAAGGCCAGCCGGGCGATTCGCTGCTGCACAAACTGGGCGGGATTGCGTTTGACCTGAACGAGTTGGACGACGACGGGCAGGTGTCCATCGCGACGGTGGTGGGCAAGGTCGCCAAACAGTTCGACGTGGATCGCGTGACGAAGCGCTTCTACGACGAGTTCAAAGGCGAGCACGAGGCGCTGGCCAAAGCGATCAAGGGCCTCGACGCCGCGCCCGATCGGGAATGGTACGCGCTGGTGACGCTGAACCGTTTGATGTTCATCTACTTCATTC
>JACRBO010000805.1 GCA_016219235.1 Chloroflexota bacterium | reverse complement strand
GGCATACGCGCTCGATGTGGCAATGCCTTCAAATAAACTCTCTTGCCGGATCAACGAGAAAACGACGAGTGGATCAATCTGGCGTGCTTCAGCCTCGGGCACAACCAGATTGGCATAGTAGATCGGATAGACTAAGCGCGCCAGAAAGATCGGCGCGTTCTCGATCGAGCCGGCGGGTGACATGCGGATCAAGCGCACGGCGGCGGTGATCGACGGATAGTACAGTCCGATGTCGCGATAGTGGATCGCCAGCGTGTACTGAGCAATCGCGTCGTCGTCAAAGGCTGAGCGCAGCGCGATGAATTCATCGCGGGCTTGCGCGGTCTTGCCCAAACGCCAGTATTCCGAGGCGCGTTTGAAGCGATCGGTTGAGGTGACGGCCGTGGGCAACTTACGCAACAAACTAGAATCTACGCCCAGCCAGTTCGCCAGCCACTTTTCGGTCTCGACGCGGCCCTCGTCGGGGTCGATGTCCAATCGGCCGGGCACGAGCCGCAAATCCGTGGTGCCGCTCAGCAAATCCCCTGCGCGAAGCGCGAAGTAATCAAGCGAATTGCGACTGGCTTGATCGAACGCTGCCACCGCTTTATCACGATCGGTCTTGAGCCACGTTTTGCCCTGCCAGAACAAAGCCGCTTCGTACAATTGGCTCAACGGATAATTGTCGCTCAACGTCTGCCACGCGCTGATGGCGACCGCCGGCTGATCGATCCGATACGCATCCAGACCCGCATCGAACAGCGCTTCGGAGGCGTTGTCGTCGTTGGGGTATTTGGCCTGCAATTGCAAGTTGAAATCGATGGCGCGTTTGTAGTCGCCGTCGTCTTCCAGATAACCGGCGGCATTCCACAACGCCATCGCGGCCAGCGTATCCGTCGGATGTTTGGTCACAAACGTCGTGACGGTTTTAAGTGTGCCTTCGAGATCGCCGCCGGCCCGCTGCGCTTCGGCCTTCGCGATCCACGCATCGCTCCAGCGCGAGGCTTCGGGATGTTGGTTGATGACCTCATCCAGTGCCTTCAACGCCGCTGTGATGTTGCCCGCGCCCTTGTACGACAGACCAATGTAATAATGCGCGTTGCCGTGATCGGCCTGCGCCTTGATGAAGCGGTTGAAGGCGGCAATCGCCGCGTCATATTGTCTGGCAAAGTAATCGACGAGGCCGCGCTGAAATTCGTTGACTTCGACACCGGCATTGACCAGCGTCAGCAACGCTTGATAAGCGTCATTACGATCAGGATAGGCGTTGATGAGATCGACGAAGCGCGTGTAACCGGCCTCAGTGTTGCCGGAATCGATCAACGTTTGCCCGGATTGATACAACACCTGCGCCCGATAAGCGGGCTGCCGGGCAAACGACAAAATTTGATCGTACTGCGCCAACGCCGCATCATAGTTTTTCAACAGCCGATAGGTCAACGCCAGTTTCTCGCGCAGCCCGGCCATGTCCGACGCGTCGGTGGAACTGGCGATCGCCGCCTGATAAGCCGTCGCCGCCTGTTCCAGATCGCTGTGCTGCGTGGCCGCATCGCCGCTGCGCTGCTGCACGTAACTGGCGATGAGATCTGGCCGTAACTCAAGGTATTTGCGATACGCCTCGATGGATTTGAGCCAGTCTTCTTGCGCGAAGTAGATTTCGCCCAGGCCAAACCACGCCTCGGCCAACCGCTCCGATGGCGCGTACTGCTCGATAAAGCGCTCATACGAGCCGATCGCATCGCCGACATAGCCCGCGCGCCGTTGCGTGACCGCCAACTCGATCGCCGCCACTTCCGATCGAGCCAGGCCCAGTATCGCCTGATAGTGCTGAATCGCCGTGTCGTAGTCGCCATCATGCACGGCTTGCGCAGCCTGCACCAAACGCACTTCAGGCTTGGGCGTGGCCGACGGGATGGTCGTCTCTGTCGGCGATGGGGTCGGCGTTGGCGACGGCGAGGATGTGTCCGTCGGGCGCAGTGGATCGATCGGGTTGGCGGGGGTGGCCGCAGTGATTGGCGTTGCACCAGCGAGCGTCGGCGCGATCGGTTCCGGCGTTGACGAGCACGCCGTCAACACGATCAGTCCGATCGAGCACCATAGAGCACGAGTGAAGGAGGTCATGCAATGATTATCGCGTAGGCGGCCAGTGTGTCAACCATGCTCCCTTGTTTGACAGCCGTATGCCGCTCTGTTACACTAACGCCAATCAGTAGGGGCGAGGCATTCGCCAACAGATCACGGCTAATCTTCAGTGATTTGAGTGCGAGTGCCTCGCCCTTACACCCCACTGACGAGGCAAACATGGAAGAATTGCAACGCACCATCGAGTGGCACAGCGGCACGGTTAAGATGATCGATCAGCGCGTGCTGCCCCTGACGTATCAGATTCAAACCTACACCGATTATCAGGGCGTGGCCGACGCCATTCACACGATGGTCATTCGTGGCGCGCCGGCGATCGGCGCGGCGGCGGGCTTTGGCATGGCGCTGGCCGCGCTGAAGAGCCATGCCACAACCCGATCGGACATGCTGCGCGATCTGGCTGTGGCCGCTGAAGTCTTGCGCCAGTCGCGGCCCACCGCCGTCAATTTGTTCTGGGCCATCGATCGGATGCTGAAAACGGCTCAAAATGAGGCGATTTCGAACGTCGATGACGTTCGCGCCGACGACGTGCGCGAGGCGCTGATTCATGAAGCGCAGTGCATCGCCGATGAAGACGTGGAGATCAACAAGCGCATGGCCGAGCATGGCGCGGCATTGGTCAAAGACGGCGATACCATCCTCACGCATTGCAACACCGGCGCTTTGGCCGTGGTCGATTATGGCACGGCGCTGGGCGTGATCCGTCGCGCGCACGAACAGGGCAAGCGCATCAAAGTGTTCGCGGACGAGACGCGACCACGTTTGCAAGGCGCGCGTTTAACGGCGTGGGAGTTGATGAAGTGGGGCATCGATGTGACGTTGATTGCGGACAATGCGGCGGGCCACTATCTGCGCAAAGGGGCGATCAATATTTGTTTCGTCGGGTCCGATCGCACGGCGGCCAACGGCGATGTGGCAAACAAGATCGGCACGTATAAAGTGGGCGTAGTGGCGAAGGAAAACGGCGTGCCGTTTTATCCGGTGCTGCCGACTTCGACGATCGATCTAAGTTTAGCCCACGGCGATCTGATCCCGATCGAAGAACGCGACGAGAAGGAAGTGACCGAGATCGATGGGGTGCGCATCGCGCCGCCCGGCGTGAAGGTGGGCAATCCCGCGTTTGATGTGACGCCACACAAGTATGTCACGGGCATCGTGACGGAGAATGGCATCGCGTATCCGCCGTTTGAGATCAGCCTGCGAAGAGTCGTCAACGGATAACCTATTTTCAGCGGATTGAGATCGGATAAGCGGATGGAACGCGCGGCCCAGCCGTTTATCCGGTATTCATCCGTTGAAGACCACATCCGGCCTCGCGTATCCGCCGTTTGAGATCAGCCGGCGAAGAATCGTCAACGGACTCAAACACGGACACGCGGACTAGAAACGGACTATCACATGACGCCTACCGACGATCTGATCTGGAACACCCGCGCTTACGTGTATCAGCACTTTGCCGCAACGACACTCGCGCCCACCGTGGCCGATGTCGCCGCGCACTTTCAGTTGAGTGACGCTGAAACCATCGAGGTGTTTGACGAACTCAACAATCGGCACGCCTTCTTTCTGGAACCGGGCACGCACGCCATCCGCATTGCCAATCCCTTCTCGGCCGTGCCCACGGACTTTGTCGTGCAGGCACAGGGCCGCGCGTATTACGCCAACTGCGCGTGGGACGCGTTGGGCATCGCGGCGGCTTTGCACAGCGACGCCGTCATCAACGCCACTTACGCCGAAGACGATGCGCCGCTCACCTTGACCATTCACGACGGGCAAGTGCAGCAACCCGAAGCGGTCGTGCATTTGCTGGTGCCGT
>JACRBO010000803.1 GCA_016219235.1 Chloroflexota bacterium | reverse complement strand
CGATAGACGTTGACGCCTTGCCGCTGCTCAAACTTGGGTAGCTTGTTTTGCCAGGTGTGAAAATCTACGGCCCGACTGGTGAAGACATCGACTTGATGACCACGCGCGACCAATTCCTCCGACAAGTCGGCAATGTAACGTTCCGATCCGCCGATGGCCGGAGGATATTGATGAGAGACGTGCAGTACGCGCATAGTTGATCGGTTCGCGGCGATCGCGCGACCTGCGCGGCAGCCTGCGACATCTTACACTTCGCAATAGAAGGCGGTGCCCACTCCTCGCTTGTCCAATTTGACGTGGCGATAACCCGCGAACTCCAGCTTACTGCCCCATTCTTCAGGCGATAAATTCCAAACGCGAGGGCTTAAGCAGCCCCAATAATTCAAAAACGAGCATCATGTTTTGCGGATGAGGGCGCGCCCCTTAAGTTTGATATTGTTAAGGCCAAGATCCCGGATGTAGTTGAGTTGTTCCGCTTCGGACCACGTCACCCACCAGCCTGGCTTGTAAAAATCGCCGACCTGCATTGGCTGATTTACTTGAACAGTTTCAAGTAATTCACGAATGGTCGAATTCAGCGTAATCATGATTGGCATCCTTTGACAGAGGGTATCTAACCCGATCGTACACGCTGCGTCCAAAGGCGTTGTATTGCTGAGCGACAGCGGCTACGTCACACTCTGTTTGGATGTAATGCCGGCCCGCTTGTTCCAATTGCGCTCGATATTCAGGTGATTTCGCCACAGTCAGCATGGCCTGAACCAAGTCATCCGCTTGAGAATGAGCGCCAATTTTAACACACGCCTCACCGGGCAGCTCGCCATACCAACCGACATCACGCACGATTAACGCGCGGCCAATCGACAGGGTGCGCAGGGCGGTGCCTGACGTTTCGCCAATTGTGGGTTGGCGCAAATTGATGACAACATCACAGGCCGCTATCGCGCGGTGCAGCCGTTCCAATGGTTCGACTCGCCCTAGAAACAGCACGTTATCATGAAGATCAAATGCCTGGATGATCTGGTTCAGCCCGTAATCCGCCGGCCGCTCGCCGGCAAACACCAGCCGGGCCGCCGGCGTCTGCTCGCGCACGCGCGCGAAAGCGCTCAAGATCAACGCCGGTTCCTTCGTCGGATCGAGCGTGCCCGCGACGCCGAACAATACCGCCTCACTCGGTAAACGTAATTGATCGCGGCAAGCGGTCCGATCGTAGATTGGCAGTAATGGCATCAGGTGCGGAATCACTGCGAATTCAGGCGCACGATAGCCTCCGCTTCGGCGTTGGCTGTCCAGGATCATCTGGCGTGCGGTGCGGCTGTGAACGATCAGCCCCAGGCTGGAATCGATGATTCGTCTGATCACCGGTGCGCTAAGCAGCACCACCCGATCGTTCTCTAATGCCCAGCGTTGCAGGAAATCGGCGCTGACCGGACCAAGTTCGTAAGCCAGTTCGCGTCGATGCCGCAGCCCGGACACTCCGCGCAGCCCGTGATGCAAGAAGGGTTCGTGCAGTACTATGATGCCGGGCAGGCAGCGTAGCATTTCAAAAGCCGCCGCATGATCGGGGCTATTGCCGATCTGATACAGTCGCAGATCGTGCTGCAAGTGATGCCGCAGCAACTGCCGCACGGGCCGCACCTCAAACCGATCGGCAATCTGCGGATTGGCTGGCGTGCCGCACTCGCTGTAGACCGTGATGTCGGCGTGCTCGGCCAGCGCAGGCAATAGCAGTTCGCTGTAATCCGATAGCCCGTTGGGAATGGGATTGAGCGGCGTGATAAACGCGACGTTCAAGCGGTTCATGCCGCCTCCAGAATCGACGTGGCGACTTCCAGATAACGCGCGGCCACGCGGCGCGGATTGTGTTCAATGGCCACGTACTGGCGTGCGGCTAATTGCATTGCGGCGCGCTGATCGGGCTGGTCATATAACTGCCGCAGTGCCAGAGTCAGTTCCTCAGGCGAATTTGGCCCAATCGGCGGCAGTTTGAGGCAGGCGGCATCGGGCAGTTCGGCGAACGAACCTATGTTGTTCACGATCACGGGCGTGCCCGCCGCCAACAGGCGCAGTGTTGACGCTGACGTTTCGCCCCAGTACGGCGACCGCAAATTGATCGCTATATCGCAGGCGACCAACCACTCATTCACCAGTAATAAGTCGTCGACAAAGCCCAAAGCATTGATGTGATCGCTCAAGCCTAGGCGCGGTGCTTCATCCGCCAGATGAAATGTATCATTCTCGCGGCCAATGAACACCGCTTTGATCGGCACGCCTGCAGCCAGCAGTTGCCGCATGGCCGCTAGAATGGCGCGCGGTTGCTTGCTGTCATTCAACACGCCAAACACGCCAATGAGAAACTCGTCAGTCTTCAAGTTTAGTCGCGCCCGCGCGGCCACGTGTGATCGCTCGGGGGGCAACGGGATCGGCATCGGCACATAGTCCAAGCGGGCGGTCGGGCAGCGTGTGCTCAATAGATCAAACGCGTGGTGGCTGTGCACAATCGCGCCAGGATTGCGATCGATCAAGCCTTCACTGACCAGATACTCCGGGTAATTAATCGACATGAATTCACGCTTGAAACGCCGCCCCAGCGCTGTCCCGTCGGTGCCGTAGCCGTAGCCGAAGGCGCGCAAATAACGGCGGTCGCTCTGCCGCGCAAAGAAATAGTGCAGCGACAGATCGTGCAGCACAATCAGACCGGGGAACTGAAAAAGGCAGTCGGCCATGAAGTCGTGCGCGGGGCTGTTGCCCATCTGATAAACGATCAGATCAAAGCGGCGGGCCTGCGCGGCGAGATCGCCGATCGGGGTGGCGCGCCAGCCCGTCCCCGATTGATCCACGCCGCCCCGATCGGTAAATACGTCGATGGCGTGATCAGCGGCTTCGGCCAGATACGGCAGCAGGTCGCGACTGTAATCGGCCACGCCGGTGTGCGCGGCGTCGAGCGGCGTGACGACGGCCAAACGCATCATGACTGCGGGGGCATCTGATGTTGGCTCAAGTACCGCAGCCGTAACTCGACCTCGGCGGTGACACGGCTTAAATGCGCCAGATCGCGGTCTTGATCGATCAGCCGTTCTTCATATTCGTGCAGCCGTTGCACCAACTGTTGATTGATGCGCGTCTGCTGATCGAGCGCCACGCGCAGCGGCCATTTGGCTGTCAGCGAATACAGGGCGCGACGCACCTTGACAATAAGCGGCCCAACCACGGGCGTGTTCGATTGAAATTCGTACTCGCGCAGCGGAGACACGTTGAGGGATGGGAATGATTCGGACATAGACACCTCGCGGGCGACTGACGTTCGACGGGCGGCGGCGCGCAATTGGCGGAGCGATTCGACGATGTCGGCCGCGTGCCCGGGCGGCAGCGGCGGCAGATTGGTCAAGACATCACTGTAGGCGGGCGCGCACACATCACGCGCAAAATCGGCGGTCACGTGTTGAACGTAGTCGAGCTCGGCCGGAAAGAAATCGTTAAGCAGCTGGTCAGGCGGAGAGTTCTTCAGCACAAATCGCAGGCGTCCGCGCTCCATCAAGTGATGATACGCGGCTGTGCGCGCGGCATAGGTCACGGTTTCGTGATGAATGGCGGTGGCGGCCGGTTCATAGATCACCGGAAAACCCGCCCGCCGCGCGCGATAGCAATAATCCACTTCTTCGTAGTAGAGCGGATAGAATTGTTCGTCGAACTGGCCGCAGGTTGCCAGCACGGCTCGATCGATGACAAACATGGCGCCTGTCACGTAATCAGGATAGGCCAGGGTGTCCCAGCGGCCATCGTCGATCTGCCGGTAGCCGTGATGATCGACTTCGGCGCGGGGGGGGCGCACAATGCCGCCCGCATGTTGAATGGTTCGACCATCGGGATACAATAGTTTGCAGCCGACAACCGCCGGACCGGTCAGTTCAAGCCGCCGCCGCAGCGCCGATAGGCAGCCTGCCAACAGCGTAATGTCGTGATTCATGATTAACGCCGCGCGGCCCTGCATGACCCGCAGGCCCCGATTGGCGCCACCGCCGTACCCCAGATTTTCACCGGCACGAATCAACGTGACGTGCGGAAAGTCACGCGCGATCAATTCGGGCGTGCCGTCGGTCGAGCCGTTGTCGACAACGATGATTTCATCACCCGCCATCAACTGCGGCTCAAGCGAACGCAGGCAGTCGTCCAGTAAGCGGCCGCCGTTCAAGACAGGAAAGATGCACGAGAAAGTCGTCAATTGACCCACGTTGGTTGCCGGGCTGGCTGATGAACTCAGGCCGCGCGGTTGTCCGGCCCGGGTGTGTGCCGCCAGTCGGCGCGAAAATGCACCACCCCCTCGTCGGGCTTCAGGCCCGGCGCGCGCACTTCGAGCGGAAACATGCGGTGCTGGTGATCGTAGGCCTGAATTGAATCGTGATCGTAGATCACCGCACTGAACTCGTATACACCTTGCGTCAAAGGCAGATAATCAAGTACGTAATCGATGTAACCGGCGCCTTCAATATAGGCCAATTCAGTCCCGTCCCGCGTCGCATTAGGACCTGTAACGTGCACACCATCGTGCCGGTAGATCGCCAGGCCGATCGTCGGATGGTCGATGCGCGTGTGGGACACATAGTGGATGCGCACCGTCAATGGCTCGCCCGTCTTGAAATAGCGCGGGCAGTTACCGTACTGATCCAGGAATTCCACTATGCGTACTTCAGCCAGGTAACTGCCCCAGCGATTGATCGAACTAGATGTTGTCACTTCCGGTGTGCGGCGTTTGGTCCCGGCGGATGCGACCGAATCCAGATAGCGGCCGGCTACCCATTCAACTTCGCCATCGGCAACGACGTGCCCGTGTGAAATCCAGATAGCGCGCTGACACAACTGCTGCACCTGGGTCATGCCGTGCGAGACGAAGACGAGCGTTACGCCCTGCGTCTTCAAATCTTCCAACCGCGTAATGCACTTGCGCTGAAAGTCGGCATCGCCCACTGCCAAGACTTCATCGATCAGTAGCACGTCCGGCACTAACGCGGTGGTGATGGCAAAACCCAACCGCACCACCATGCCCGATGAGTAGTTGCGCACCTGAACATCGATGAACGGCCCGATGTCGGCAAAGTCGATGATGTCATCCAACTGCCGTTTGATCGCCGTGCGCGAGATACCCAGAATCGAGGCATTCAAGAAGATATTTTCCCGTCCGGTCAGGTCAGGATGGAAGCCTGTGCCCAGTTCCAGCAAACCGGCCACACGCCCGTGCGTGGTGATCGCGCCAGTGGTGGGCTGGATGACGCGGCTTATCAACTTGAGCAGCGTGCTCTTGCCGGAGCCGTTTGTTCCAACCAGCCCCACATGCTCACCCGGTTCAATCGTGAACGAGATGTCACGCAGCGCCCAGAACCAGTCTGCCTCGGCGCGGAGGCGACGCTGCACAAAGATCTCTTGCAGACTGCGTGGCCGGTCGATGTCCAGGCTGAATTTCTTGGACACGCGCTCGAATTGAATTACTGGTGTCAAGCTGGACTTCCTTGTTTCGCCCACGAAGGCGGCAAATTAAGCGCCACTTCAATTCGCTCGAAGTCAACCGGGGTCATGGGTCCGCGCAGGCGCGCCCACTGCGCCATCCGTGTTAAACCTTCGCTGAGGGGCACCGGCACAGGCGGTTGAAACACAGCCTGCGCCTTCGCGTGCGAGGCGAAGGCATGCACCACTTCTTGGCGGGGCGGCAGATGCACGATGTCGGGTTCGACGGTCATGGCACGCGCCGTCGCCCGTGCCAGTGCCAACACTGAATACGGCTGATCGGCGCCGATGTTAAACACCTGTTGATAGGCGTCCGGCACCAACGGCGCGCGGGCGATAATGGGGGCGACATCGTCAATGTATGAGAAGGCTCGCGTTTGCAGGCCGTCGCCGAAGATCGTCAGCGGGCGGCCCTGCAGCGCTTGATTCATGAAGATCCCGATGACATTGCGATACTTGTCGGCGATATTCTGCCGCTCGCCATACACGTTATGCGGGCGAAAGATGATGTAAGGCAGATCGAACAACCGGTGAGCGGCGGCGAGATCAAGTTCAACCGCATACTTTGAAATGCCGTACGGATCTTCGGGGTGCGGGGTGAGCTCTTCGGTCAACGGATTTTGATGTGCGCCATAAACCGCGATCGACGACGTGAAAATCAGGCATTTTACGCCATGGAGGGCGGCCTGGTTGATCAGGTTGATCGAGCCGATGAGATTAGTCTGATAGTTGAAGCGTCGGATGAAATGGCTCAGGCCTTCGGCTGCGTAGGCGGCCAGATGATATACATAGTCGAAGTTGCCAGTCGTCCACAAGCCCGCGACCCAGTCGGCATCGACCACGCTGCCGCGCCGGAAATCAACGCCGACCGGGACGTTTGCCAGGAAGCCACCCGATAGGTCGTCGACGCCCATCACTTCAAAGCCCAGGCGCAGACACTGCTCGGCCACATGCGACCCGATGAAGCCGGCCACGCCCGTTACTAGTACTCTCGTCATGAAACAAAGTCCTTAGCCGTCGCACGGCAATCGCTTAGCCAAACAACTGTGGATTTGCGTCGATCCAGTTCCACAGGCGCGTCACGCCCTCGCGCATCGACACCTGCGGCGTCCAGCCTAATT
>JACRBO010000101.1 GCA_016219235.1 Chloroflexota bacterium | reverse complement strand
TGATCGGGTCCGCGCCCGGCTACGTGGGCTTCGAGGGCGGCGGGCAGTTGACGGAGCGCGTGCGGCAAGAGCCGTACTCGATCGTGCTGTTCGACGAATGCGAGAAGGCGCATCCGCGCATTCTGGATGTGCTGTTGCAGATGATGGACGAAGGCCGTCTGACCGACGGGCAAGGGCGTGTGGCGAAGTTCAGCGATGCCGTGATCATTTTGACCAGCAACCTCGGCGCGAGGTACCTGGTGGATCATGCGTTGGGCGAGCAGGCGCAAGAACTGGCGATGGATGTGGTGAAGCAGCACTTCCGCCCGGAGTTCCTCAATCGCCTCGACGAGATCATCATGTTCAACGCGCTCTCGCCGGAGGCTGTGCGCAAGATTTTGGATCTGCTGTTGAAGAAAGAATTGAAGTTGGCCGGGGAGCGCGGCCTGACGCTGGATGTGACTGAAGCGGCGCGGGTGTGGCTGATGAGCAAGAACGATCATCCCGAATGGGGCGCGCGGCCTCTGCGCCGCATCATTCAGAAGTACGTGCGTGAGCCGCTGGCCGATTATCTGCTGGATAAGAATCCAAGTGCGGGGACGAAGGTCAAAATTGAGGTTGAAGGTGAGGGGCTAAGAATTTCTGATTTGTGATTGCTGAATGCTGATTTGAAAATTCGCTGGCGAATCTATGCTTTCGCTAACTGCTCTAGCTTTTCCAGATTTAGTCGCGTGCGCCTGGCGTAGTATTCCACATCGCGGCGATAATCGGCGGGAGTGGCGGGCGTAATGAGCGCCGGATCGAACTCCAGCCACTCATCGCGGTGGTTACGAAAGATGGCTTTGGGTGACGTGACCAACACCATGATTTTGCCCTGCGCGGTGACGGCCACATCCATAATCTGACCATACCATTCGGTCACTTTTACAATTGCGCCAACGCGAAGAAAATCAGGAACGATCGTAGTCGTAGCCATTGGCAAGTAACTCCTGCGCGATTTCGATGGCTTCGCCCCGGCTGTGCGGATGATAGCCGAACCGATTTAACAGCGCGACCAGAATGTAGTGTTCGCCGGAAGCCAAAGTTCCGTCGTTCAAGCCCGGCGTCCGGTCGAACTGGTCCTGCAACTCAAAGTATTGTTGCTCACTAAGTTTTGGGAGTGCCATGCCGCAATTGTAACATCATGCCATAGGTGCCGCAACGAAGGTTGCAGTTGGCTTAATACCCTTCATGCGCCGTATAGTATCCCGCCAGCGACCACGCGCGGCTGAGGGCTTTGTTGCTCATAAAGGGGAAGGACGCCTTCATCTGCCGAGCGAAAACCTCAAACGACCCGGTACGCGGCCCGCCCGCCTCGGCGGCCTTCCAGATGGCGGCCTCGACTTGATCGAACTCTTTCATCCAGGCGTGGCGGGTATCCTCAGGAATCTCAGGAAAGCACTCGGCCAGGCGTTGATCTCTGGGAATCAAGCGCGACGGTCCCCATTCCGAGTAGATGAGATACGCCTGGCTTTGCGTTTCTGCCAGCGATAATGGTTTGGATGCTCGCATGTCAGGCGGGAATGACGGCGATCGCTTCAATTTCGATCAACAGATCGTCGCGGAACAGGCGGCGCACTTCGACGGCTGAACTGGCCGGCGGCTGCTGAACGTTCACAAATTGATCGCGCACCTGGCGCACGATCTGGATTTGCGAGATGTCCAACAAGAAGTAGGTAAGCTTGACGACGGCGTTGAAATCTGTTCCGACCGCTTCCAGCGCCGCGTTCAGATTCGCGAACACTTGCTGCGTTTGCGCGCGCAGATCGCCGGGGCCGATCAGATTGCCAGATCGATCGAGGGCGACTTGCCCGGACAGGTAGATGGTCTTGCCGCCCGACACCTCGGCGACGTGCGAATACCCGAAGGGCCTCGGCAAATCGATCGGATTGACAAAGCGAATACTCTGAGATTGGCCGGTCATGTTTTCTCCTGTGATCGAGATCAATGTGGTGGTGGATTTGAAAAGTGAAAGCTGCTGGCGGCAACTACACTCTGCCGGATAGTAGGCTCATATGCCCCGGATATTCAATCGCGCGAAACTCACCGTCAGCGCACAAACCATCTGACGGCCACCCGGTCACGCGTATGCCCGCGCGGGACGTGCGCCCCGACGTCCCATCGGATCGAGTCCCGATCTCCTCGCGTACTGACGATGATCATCCAGTAATACGAGTCCTCTTTGAAGAGCAGCAGGTCGTCGTGATACTCGACACTGACTGATGAGGCGTTTTGAGCATACACAATGCCATTCCGCACCCAGAGGTTGCCGGCGTCGGTGCTGTAATACTCTTGCGGGCCGCCGGTGACGATTCTCACCGCGCGTCCAGTGGTTACCGCGCTGATCAGCGCTTCAAGATCGCCGTCCGTGCGAACGCCCTGCGCGTCGTGCGCATAAGCGAGCGTCCACCCGGACTGATCGGCTGACGCTGGCGGGCTGGCGAATGTCGCCGCTGAATTACAGGCCGAAGTCAAACTCGTCAACAGGATGATCGCTACCAGTGCGTTGCGCATATCGCTCCTGTCCGGTTAAGTCGGCGCGGGGGCCAGACCTCGGAGGTTTTAACGGGCTGGCTGGCAAGGCTGCCCGGATTGCGCGAATGATTGTCAGCCGATGCCTGATCGTCAATGAAAACCTCCGAGGTCTTCACTTCGCCCGTTCTAAATTCAACGCCAGCCGCCACGCCGAGCGTGTCATCGTCCGCCAGATCACGCATCCAGCGACGCCAGGTGGCGCTGATATGCTGCGATCAAGTTCTGCTCAATCGTCGTGTGCAGCGGCGTCTGCTGGTACGGGTGTTGCTTCGCGGCGTCAAAGATATGCTTCGCGCAGCGTTTACACAACAGATACCCGATCAGTATGCCGCGCTCGCGGTAGATAAAGGCATTCAGCGACAGCGCGTCGCGGCCTTTGTACTTCATGGCATCCACGGAGCGCAGACAGCCGGGGCACGCTTCGCCGGCATAAAACCAGTACGCCTTAATGGCGCTGCCCCATTGCCGCCTGGCCCTGCTAAACATCTCGGCCAGCATCCCTTCAATGTAAGCGTTGGTATCCATCTCACCCTCTGTCGCCGCGTTGTATCCCGCTTGTTCAGCAATCCTCAATATGGCTTGTCAAGCGCGGCGTCAGGCACGCTGCGCGCCAGACGCCGGTTGAGGCTTGATCCGCACACCGCACTGCAACCACGCAGTGGGTGCACGCCTTGCCCCCGCAGTGCGGCGAGGCGCGCCCGGCGTGTGTCTGAGAATGCTTGCTCCTCGGTCAAATTGGGCATGGCTGCCGCTTATTGTAGCACACCGATCCAGCATGACGTTAAGCGCCGTAAGACGTTACGGCTTGCCATTGCCAAACCGTGTCGAATCGGTTAATATGTTGACACTCGGTTGGTAAATTGTATCAGGAAGGTAAGAGTATGAAGACGCTTAGCCGTTGTGTAAGCCTGCTGGCAGTCTTGATGGTGGCGACCGCCTGTGTCGCCCCGGCCGACCCCGCCGCGCCAGTCACCATCACCTTCTACAAGCGCGGCTACACCGAAGGCGGCACGGACACCACCTCGGTTACCAACGCGCAGGCCGTCAAAGCCTTCGAGCAGACGCATCCCAACATCAAAGTCAAGATCGTCGGCCTGCCGTGGACGGCCGAAGGGACCGCGCAGTTGGAAACGGCCTTGAGCACCCATGCCGGCATCAACGTCCTCAGCGTCAACACCGTCGATCTGGCGCGCTTCGCCCGCGCTGGCTGGCTGGCCCCGATTGATCCGTACCTGACCGGCGATGACAAAGCCGACTTCTACGCCAGCGGTCTGGAAGCCGCCATTGTAGACGGCCAGATTTATGCGTGGCCGCTGTGGGTCACGGCCGTCGCCATTTACGCCAACCCCGCCATTTTTCAGGAGCGCGGTGTGGTGCTGCCCACGCTGGACAGGCCGTGGACATGGGACGAATTCGTCGCTGCCGCGCAGCAACTGACCTTCCAACGCGCGGACGGCACGCCCGTTTACGGTTTCACTGCCTCAGCCGCGCCCGGCGCTGTGGTTTATCTCCCGCTACTCTACATCGACGGCGGCCGCGTCCACAGCCCGGACGCCAAACGCTTCGTGCAGAACACGGCCGAGGGCGCTTCGGCCCTGCAAAAGATCGCCGATCTGGTGCGCGTCCATCGCGTGACGCCGCCCGATTTTGGCCTGGGCGATCAGGCGCTGGTCCGATCGCAATTCATGAGCGGCACGGTGGCGATGGTGATGGACACGCCCAACTTCATTCCCGATATGGAAAAGCGCGGCGCGACTTTTGCGGCTTTGCCCATCCCGATGGGCCAACTCGGCAAAACGGTCACCACCGGCGCGTTTGGCCTGTATGGCATCGCCAACGTCTCGGACCCGGAGCAGCTCAAAGCCGCCAATGAATTCGCCCGCTATTTAACCAGCAGCCAGGTCGCCCGCGATGTGCCCAACTATCAACAGGCGCCGGGCTTGCGGCGCAGCAACACGGGCTATGCCACCAATGCCAATCGTGAAGTCGTGGCGAAGCTGGTCAGTTTCGGCATCTATGAACCGGTCGCCTCGCTTTCGATCGAACTGCGCATGCGCTGGGAAACGGCGCTGCAAGCGGTGCTGCTGGGCAAAGTCACGGCGCAGCAGGCGCTGGACGACATTGCCCCGGCGTATCAGGCCGAACTTGATCGAAACAACCAATAGCCGGGAGATATTTTGATCCTGCGTGGACGCATCACGCGCCGCCTGGTGCTGGCCTTTGCAGCGTTGGCCTTGCTGGCGCTCGTCCTCAGTCTTGGCTCGACTGTCCTGGTGCGCGTCAGTCACGATACGTTGACGCGCGTCGCGGCCCGCGCCGAGATTGCGGCGCTCAGCGCCCGCATCCGATCGGAAAGCCTGACCCTGACGGACATCGTCCGCAACTACACTCATCAGCCCGCCGCCTCCACCGCGCAGCGCGCCCTGTTTGACAACCAGACGCAGTTGCTCGACACCCTCATCGAGCAGGCCATTGCCGCCACCGACTCCAACGATGTCGAAGAAAGCATCCGTATCAGCCAGGTGCGCCAAAACCTCATCGCCTTCACGGCGCAGGCCACCCGCGTCCTGACCGCTTACGACGCGGAAGCCGGCGTCGGGCCGCAAACCAATCGGGCGCTGATGCTGCTGATCGAGAACTATCAGCAGCCGCTCATTCAGGCCCTGCGCGACTTCGAGCAGTTGGAACTGGATCAGGTCAACGTCGCGCAGGCGCAGGCCGATCGAACTATTGCGCTGGCGACCGGGGTGCTCGTCGCGACGGCCGTCGTCGTGGTGATCGCCGTTATCGTGATGATCGGTCTGGTGCTGGCGCGCATCGCTGTGCCGCTGGCCAAACTGCGCGCGGGCGTGGAAGACATCCGGCAGGGCCAGCTGGATCGATCGGTGTTGATCGATACGCGCGACGAATTCGGCGAACTGGCGGGCGCACTCAACATGATGACCGCCGAAGTCCGTCAGGCGCGCCAACAACAGGAAGCGTATGCGCGCACGCTGGAGCAGCAGGTGGCCGATCGGACGCGCGAGGTGGAGCGCCGCGCCAATCAGGTCGCCACGGGCGCGGCGATCGGCCGGGCC
>JACRBO010000802.1 GCA_016219235.1 Chloroflexota bacterium | reverse complement strand
TCCCCGCTGGCTCATGTGGATCGTGGTGATCAGCGACGTCGTGTTGATCAACGCCGCGTTTGCGCTGGCGTACTATTTGCGCTATCGGTTGCAACTGTTCCTGTCGGTCGATCCGGCCTTTGATAACCCGCCCGATGTGTTTGTGCCGTTTCAGGCGGTGCTGACGGCGCTGCTGCTGTTGGCGCTGAAGATCGACGGCGTGTACGAACCGCGCCGCCTGGGCATGTGGCTCGATCAGATGTGGCGCATCGTGCGCGCGACAATGATGGCGATCCTGATCATGATCGGCATCACGTTCTTCTATCAGCCATTCTTCTATTCGCGCCTGATTTTCCTGTACGCCAGTGTACTGATCGTAGCCGCATTAGGCATGGGCCGCCTGGTATGGGGCACGGTACTGGCGCGGCTGCGCAAACGCGGCGTGGGCGTGGTGCGCGTGCTCGTCGTCGGCGCGGGTGAAGTCGGGCGGACGGTGATTCGCACGGTGATGGCGCAGCCCGAATTTGGCTATCGCATCGTCGGCCTGATCGACGATCAATTGGACAACACACTCACGATCGGGCCGGTGCCCGCCCTGGAGGGCTTGTCTCGCATTCCACAGGTCGTCGCCGAGCAACGCGTCGACGAAGTGGTGGTCGCGTTACCGTGGAGCGATCATCACCGCATCCTGGATATTTTTCAGCAGTGCGAGAAACTGGGCGTGCGCGCCCGCACCGTGCCCGACATATTTCAACTCAGCCTCAATCGCGTGGATGTGGAGGACCTGGGCGGCGTCCCGCTGATCGGCTTGCGGCCGGTCGCCATTCATGGCACCAACCTGATCGTCAAGCGCGTCATGGACGTGGCGCTGGGTGCGCTGATCATGATCCCCGCGTTCCCCATTATGAGCCTGCTGGCCTTAGCGATCAAACTCGATTCGCCGGGGCCGATCATCTTCAAACAGAAGCGTGTGGGCATGCATCACAAAGAATTCGTGCTGTACAAGTTCCGATCGATGCGGGTGGGGGCCGAAGAAGAACATGCCCGATTGTTAGTCCACAACGAGATGACGGGGCCGCTATTCAAGATGCGCGACGATCCGCGCCGCACGCGCGTGGGGCGATTCCTGCGCAAGACCAGCCTGGACGAACTGCCGCAGTTGTTCAACGTCTTCAAAAGCGACATGAGCCTGGTCGGCCCGCGCCCGCACATGGCTTCGGAAGTGGCGCAGTATCAGGACTGGCAAAAGCAGGTGCTGGAAGCGCCGCCCGGCATGGCCGGGCTGTCGCAAGTGTCGGGTCGCTCGCAGCTCAGCTTCGACGAGCAATGTTTGTTGGACATTTACTACATCGAGAATTGGTCGCCCGCGCTGGATTTGAAGATTTTGCTGCGCACCATTCCAAAGGTACTGTCGGGGGAAGGGGCGTACTGAGCAGGATGCACGATGCGAGATGCAAGATGCATCTCGCATCGTGCATCCTGCATCATGCTTCTCATACCACAATTGATACGACTCAAGCCAGAGAGATTCTCTATGACAAACATCAAGTCCCAAATGATTGACTATCCCATCAACGCGCACACGACGCCGGGGTATCTGGCGCAACCCGACGATGATCAGCCGCATCCCGGCGTGGTGGTGATTCAAGAATGGTGGGGGTTGGTGCCGCACATTAAGGACGTGGCCGATCGTTTTGCGCGCGAAGGCTTCGTCGCGCTCGCGCCCGATCTGTATCACGGCCAGGCGGCTGATGAGCCAGACGAAGCCCGCAAACTGGCGATGGGACTGGACGCCAATCGCGCCGTGCAGGAAATCGCAGCGGCCGCGCGCTATCTCAAGCACCAGGCTAACGTCGCGCCCAAGAAAGTGGGGGTAGTCGGTTGGTGCATGGGCGGCGGACTGTCGCTCAGCACGGCCGCGCATCACGCTGATCTCATCGGCGCGGCAATTGTGTTTTACGGACGCCCGCTCAGCGCCGGCGACACCGCGAAGTTGCAAGTGCCGGTGCTGGGCCTGTACGCCGAACACGATCACGGCATCCCCGTCGCCGCTGTGAAGGCCTTTGAAGATGAATTGAAGGCGCATCACATCCAGCACGAGATCCACATCTATGCCGGCGCGGATCATGCGTTTTTCAATGATTCGCGACCGCACATCTATAAGCCTGACGCCGCCACTGATGCGTGGCAAAAAACGCTGGCGTGGTTCAGGCAGTATCTCAGCTAACCTTGTCATTCTCGCGCGCTTTCGCCCTGCGCGTCGCCGGCAAGTTGTGCCGGGTACGACGAGACGAGCATTCAACACCAATAGATACGCTCGAACCAAACAGGCTGGATGCCCGACAGAAACACTCGGGCATGACTCGCAGTAGAAAGAACACACTTGATGACCGAGCAACAAGCCTCGAATGATTATGCCCGCGCGCGGGCGTTGACACTGTGCGCGAAATATCTCGGTGCAGATCTCCAGCCGATCGCTTTGTCGCTGGCCCGCCGGCTGCGTGATGACAGCGCGCGCCTGCGCGCGTTGAGCGGACTGGCGATCGCCTTACCAGACGATCAACGTGCGGCGCTATTGCGCGAAGCGGCCAACATCGTGCCGGGCATTGGCAGCCCCTGGCTGCGGGTGCGAGCATACGCCTCGCTGGTGATCCGGGTGCCGCCGTCTGAACGTGAAGCGATCCTTTGTGAGGCGCTGGAGGTTACACGGCACATCGAGAATGAATGGCAGCGCGGCCGCGCCATCGGCCTGCTGGCAAGCCGCTTGCCTGCGTCGCTGATCGAATCGGCGCTGGCGATCATTCAGACGATTGACGCCGAATGGGTGCGGGTGTTGGCGTTGAGCAATCTGGCCGCACATTTACCTCCTCAAGTGAACGCCGGTTTGCTGCTGGCTGCGCCGCTGGTGGCCGATGAATGGCTGCGCGCTTCGCTGCTCATTCGCCTGATCGAATATATGCCTGATGCAGGCGAAGCCGTAACCCTTGCTCGGACGATCGTTGATCCGGCGGCACGCTCGGCGGCGTTGAGCGGCATCGCGCAACAGGTGAT
>JACRBO010000801.1 GCA_016219235.1 Chloroflexota bacterium | reverse complement strand
TGACGAGCGCTATGACTCCGGCCTCAAAACGATCAGCGAAGACCCGGACGTGCTGGAATGTTACGCGGTGGCCGGTGAAGACTGCCTCGTCCTGAAGACCAGGTGCGGCAGTCCGAGCGATCTGGAAAACTTACTGGGCCGCATTCGGAGTTGTATGACCGTGCAGCGCAGCGTGACGATGATCGCGCTGCGCGCGTGGAAAGAGAATGCGCCGTTGAACGTGCGGCCGGACGCCGATCGAGCGACGGCCGGCAAACGGTCAAGTTCGAGTCCGTGAATAGAGCGAGGGACAGGATGAAGATCAAAGAATGGAGTGCATTCGCGATCCTCGGGCTGGTGTGGGGATCGTCTTTTTTGTGGATTAAGATCGCGGTGGAGAATGTCTCGCCGTTTGTGGTGGTGGCGCTGCGGGTGCTGTTTGGACTGATCGCGTTGCTGGGCGTCATGTACTGGCAGCGACAATCTATTCCACGCGATCGCCCGACGCTGCTAAAGTATCTGTTTATGGGCGTGTTCAATGTGGTGGTGCCGTTCCTGCTGATCACGTGGGGCGAGACGCACATCGATTCCAGTCTGGCCGCCATCCTCAATGCGACGACGCCGTTGTTTGTGATCGTCATCGGCCACTTTGGTCTGCACGATGAGAAGATCACAGCGCCGAAATTGGCGGGCCTGCTCGTCGGGTTTGTGGGCGTGATCGTGCTGGTGGCGCAGGATTTTCAGCCGGGGATGCTGCAAAGTGATCTGCTGGGTCAGCTGGCCGTGCTGGGTGCGGCGATCAGTTACGCGGTGGCGCTGATCTTTTCGCGGCGACATCTGCGCGGCGCAAAGCCGGTGGTACAATCGACCATGATTCTGGTGTTTGCGACGGCGCTCATGTGGCTGATCACGCCGGTGGTCGAGCGGCCGGTGGTGCTGCCCGCGGAACCGATCGCGTGGGTGGCGCTCCTGTGGCTGGGCGTGCTGGGCTTGTGTGTGGCCTACCTGTTGTTCTTCTGGCTCAATAATGTGTGGGGGCCGACGCGCGCGTCACTGGTGACGTATGTGTTTCCCGTCGTCGGCGTGGTGCTGGGCGTCATCTTTCTGAATGAAGCGTTGAATTGGAACATGGTGTTTGGCTCGGCGCTGGTGGTCGGCGGCATCGTCGTGGTGAACCGCAGGCCGCGGGTCAGCCCGACTACGGTCGCGGCGGCGGCTGCGTCCGCGAAGTGAGGCCAGAGTGGATGCGTTTGATCTGCCGGCGCTGATCGACGCGCAGGCGAAGTCGGGCCAGCGTTATCATGAATTCCTGCGACGACCGTCGCTGAGCATGGGTGTGTATGCCTTGCCGGCGGGCGGCATCGATCCGCAAAGTCCACATACTGAAGATGAAGTTTATTATGTGGCGAGCGGCCGCGCACAGATTAGGGTCGGTGACGAAGACCGATCGGTTGGCCCCGGCTCGATCGTGTTTGTGGCGGCCAACGTCAAGCATCGTTTTCACTCGATCGAAGAGGATTTGAGCGTGCTGGTGTTTTTCGCACCGGCTGAGTATTCCAATCAGTCTCAGTAGATCACACTTTGCTCCCGATGGATTGTCAAATCCATCGGAATGCTGCGGATTTGGCAATCCGCAGTGAGCAGCCTGTGTTCGACTAAGCCCACAAAGCCTTGAGTACCTTCACTTGACAACTTCACCTCGATCCGAGTTCTTCGCCGGAGTCCGCGCCGAGCTGCCCATTCTGCTCGGCGTGATTCCGTTTGGCCTGATTTACGGCGTGCTGGCGATCACGCAGGCGCACCTGCCCGCCGACGTGGCGCTGGCGATGTCGTCGATCGTGTTTGCGGGGTCGTCGCAGTTTGTCGGCCAGCAGTTGATGGCGGCGGGTACGCCGGGCGTGGTGATCGTCGTGACCACGTTCATCGTCAACTTGCGGCATGCGTTGTACAGCGCCTCGGTCGCGCCGTTCGTCAAGCCGCTGCGCGCGCGTTGGAAGGTGTTGCTGGCTTATCTGCTGACCGATGAAGCCTACGCCGTCACGATCACGCATTACGAACAGACCGAAGCGGCGATCGAGCACAAGCATTGGTTCTACTTTGGCGCGGGACTGGCGCTGTGGAGCACGTGGCAGCTCAGCACGGCGGTGGGCATTTTCTTCGGCGCGCAGGTGCCCGATAGCTGGGGCCTGGATTTTACGCTGGCGCTGACATTCATCGCGCTGGTAGTGCCACGTTTGAAAGATCGAGCGAGTACCGGCGCGGCGATTGCGGCGAGCGCGGTTGCGATCGTCGGCGCGGCGCTGCCCTATAAACTCGGCCTGATGGTGGCGGCGTTAATTGGCATCATCGTCGGGATGATCATCGAATCGCGTTCGTCTTCCTCACTCGTTACTCGTTACTCGTCAGATCTCGAATGAACTACTGGCTAATCATCCTCGCGATGGGTATCGTTACGTTCAGCATACGCCTGCTGCCGATCGTGCTGCTGGGCCGCATCGACATTCCACTCGTCGTGCAGCGGGCGCTGCGCTTTGTGCCGCCGGCCGTGCTGTCGGCCATCATCGCGCCGGAACTGCTGATGCCGGGCGGCGAGTTCAGTTTGTCATTGGGCAATGCGCGCTTGATCGCGGGCGTCATCGCGACCATCGTCGCGTGGCGCACGAAGAATGTGCTGGCGACGATTGCCGTGGGCATGATCGCGTTCTGGGTGTTGCAAGGCCTAACAGGACACTGATAAACACAGATTGCACAGATTCCATTTTTATCTGTGAAATCTGCGTGAATCTGTGTCCGAGTATGCTATGTTGTCAGCCTTTTTGCACGGTTATCTATTGTCGTTTGGTTTGATCCTGCCGCTGGGGCCGCAGAATGTGTTTGTGTTCTCGCAGGGCGCGACTCAGCCGCAGTTGCGGCGGGCGCTGCCGGTGGCGGTTGCGGCGGCGATCTGCGATACGCTGCTGATCGTGATCGCGGTGCTGGGTGTCTCGACCGTGGTGCTGACCGTGCCGTGGATCAAGATCGTCCTCGGCGTGGTGGGCGTGGGATTTCTGACTTACATCGGCTGGATAACGTGGCGCTCGGACGGTAAGACCACGATCGATCAGGCCGCGCATCTGTGGCCGCTCAGGCGGCAGATCGTGTTTGCAGTGTCGGTGTCGCTGCTGAATCCGCACGCGATTCTGGATACGATCGGCGTGATCGGCACGAGTTCGCTGGCCTATGCCGATGTTGATCGCTTCGCGTTCACCTTCGCCTGCGCGCTCAATTCGTGGCTGTGGTTCTTTGGATTAGCGGTGGCCGGGCGTTTCCTCGGCTCGTTTGACGTGGTGCGCAACTGGCTCAATCGCGCGTCGGCAGTGATCATGTGGTTGAGTGCGGTGTATCTGGTGTACAATTTGGTTCGTATTGCGTAATGCGTACTGCGTAATGAATAACAAGTGATGAGTAACGAGTAATGAGTAACGATAAAGTCTCGACGAGGCCACTGCTGGACAAACTTGGCGTAAAGCCCTTTTACCGGATTTCGGTGATCGGTGTGGGCGACGAGGGTTTTTGGACGCGGCTGATCGATCGGGCGGCAGACACCGTGCGCGGTCGCTTGCGCAAAGACAGTGATTTGATCTTCTTCGCCGCCGATAGTTTATCGGAACTTCAGCAACTATCGCGCTTGAAGACGTATCTGGTCAGCAATGGCGCGATCTGGGTGGTGTCGTTGAAAGGCAAAGCGGCCAGGATCAAGGACGTGGATGTGATCGCGGCGGCGAAAGCGGCGGGGTTGGTGGATAACAAGGTGGTCGCGTTTTCGGCGACGCATACTTCGCTGCGGTTGGTGATTCCGGTCAGTCAAAGATGAACTCTCATCCCCGGCCTCTCCCTGCGAGGGAGAAGGGGGCGATGTCTCCTCTCCCTCGCAGGGAGAGGCCGGGTGAGGGTGGATGCTCGGAGGCAAGATGAACCGCTGCGCGTGGACGGGTGCAAACGAGTCGATGCTGGCGTATCACGATACGGAGTGGGGCGTGCCGCTGCACGATGAACAGAAGTTGTTTGAGTTCCTCGTGCTGGAAGGGATGCAGGCGGGCCTGTCGTGGAGCACGATCCTGAATAAGCGCCAGAACTTCCGTGTGGCATTTCATCAGTTCGACGTGGCGCGGGTGGCGCGTTACACTCAGCGCGATGTGGATCGCTTGCTGCAAAATGCAGGCATTATTCGGAATCGATTGAAAATCGCCGCGACGATCAACAACGCCCAACGCTTCATCGAAGTACAAAACGAATTTGGCTCGTTCGATGCTTACATTTGGGGCTTTGTGGGCGGTAAGCCGATCAAGAATGCGTGGCGATCGATGAAAGAGATTCCGCCCAGGACGCCGTTGTCGGACACTGTCAGCAAAGACCTGTTGAAACGCGGCTTCAAGTTCGTTGGTTCGACCATCGTGTACGCGCACATGCAGGCGACAGGCATGGTGAATGATCATACGGTGGATTGTTTTCGGTACGAAGAAGTAGACAAGTAGGCAAGGAAACAAGTTCATAGGACATTGCGAGGAGCATCCTGAGCGAAGCGTAGCGGAGTCGAAGGATGCGACGAAGCAATCTCTTTCTCGTGCATCGAAGATTGCTTCGCCGCTTCGCGGCGCGCAACACATGCGGTGCAGTGCTCCGTGACGTGTTCAAATTGCTTTGTAAGGGAACGCGGAGAAATCATGGCAGAACCATTTAAGTTGGGCGTGAATTATTGGCCGCGCCGCAAGGCGATGGACTGGTGGTCGAAGTTCGATCGCGGCGAAGTGCGTGAGGAATTTGCGCTAATCCGCGAGTTGGGGCTGTCGCTGGTGCGCGTCTTCTTGTTGTGGGATGATTTTCAGCCGGAAGCGGATAGCGTGTCGCATCCGCGCCTGGATGATCTCACCGCCGTATGTGATGCCGCCGCCGATAGCGGCTTGCAACTGGACGTGACGTTCTTCACCGGCCACATGAGCGGCCCCAACTGGGCGCCGCGCTGGCTGTTGTCCGGTGGCCCACAGCAAGTGCCTTCCCCGCATGTGCGACAGGTCATCAGCGGCGGCAAAATCGTGAAGAGCGGCTATCGCAATCCGTTTGTTGATCCGATCGCGTTGAATGCCGAACGCTTATTGTTGAAGACGGTCGTCGGCGCGTTGAAGTCACATCCTGCGATCGGGTTGTGGAATCTGGGCAACGAACCCGATCTGTTTGCGTGGCCGCCCGACGCCTCGATCGGGCATGGCTGGGTCAAAGAGATGACGGACTTGATCCGCTCGATCGACGAGGCGCATCCCATCACGTGCGGCCTGCACATCGCCAGTTTGCTGGAAAACAACGGCTTGCGCGCGGATCAAGTGTTTGCCGAAACCGACCTCGCGGTGATGCACGCGTATCCGATGTATCTGGATTGGGCGCGCGGCCCGCTGGATGCGGACGTAGTGCCGTTTAGCTGCGCGCTGACATCGGCGCTGAGCGGCAAGCCAACCATGATGGAAGAGTTCGGCGGCTGTACCACGCCCGACAACGGTCCCTCGCAAACGTGGGCGTGGACGGCCTTCGGCCAGCCGCGCACACAGTTCATGGCGAACGAAGATGAATTCGCGCAGTACATCGCCGCCGTGCTGCCGAAGCTGGTTGAGGTGGGTACAACGGGCGCGCTGCTGTGGTGCTTCGCCGATTACGATCAAGCCTTGTGGAATCAACCGCCGTGCGATGAAGCGCGGCACGAACGTCATTTCGGTTTGGTGCGGCCCGATGGATCGATCAAACCTCACGCGAAAAGCATGCGCGATTTCGCCGCCACCCAGCCGATCGTGAAAGCGGCCAGCCGCAGAGTTGAACTGCCCATGTCGCCGAATGAGTTCTATCGTGATCCGGCGCGCAATGCGGTCAAGTTGTATCGACGCTTCATCGAACAAAGCTAACCGCAAAGGCGCAAAGACGCGAAGGTTTTATTCTTTGCGGTCTTAGCGTCTTCGCGGTGATCATTTTCATTTCCAGGGACTAACCATGACGACGCTAAAGCAACGCACCGAAGAGTTGTTATCGCAATTGACGCTGCAAGAAAAAGTGACGCTGTTGTCGGGACTGGACATCTGGCGCACCGTGCCGATCGAGCGGGTGGGCGTGCCATCGATTACGATGACGGACGGCCCGCACGGCGTGCGCGCGAATCGGCAGGAGGCGGCGCGGCCCGTCGGCCCGACCACGGCGTTTCCCACCGGCGTGTCGATGGCTTCGACGTGGAATCCCGATCTCATTGAACAAGCGGCGGCGGCGCTGGCCGAAGAAACGCGCGCGATGGGCTGCGATGTGCTGCTGGGGCCGTGCGTCAACATCGTGCGGCATCCGCTGGCGGGGCGCAATTTCGAGGCGTACAGCGAAGATCCGTATCTGGCGGGCCGCATCGGCACGGCGTGGGTGAAGGGCATGCAGAGCCGGGGTGTGGGCGCGTCGCTCAAGCACTTCGCGTGCAACAATCAAGAGTTCGAACGCGACCGCGGCAATTCGGTGGTGGACGACCGGACTTTGCGCGAGATTTATCTGTCGCAGTTTGAGATGGTCGTCAAAGAGGCAAAGCCGTGGACGGTGATGTGCTCGTACAATCGCATCAACGGCACGTACGCCAGCCAGCACAACTATTTGCTGAACGACATCTTGCGCGGCGAGTGGGGCTTCGATGGTCTGGTGGTATCCGACTGGATGGCGAATCACACCATCTTTGAATCGGTGCAGGGCGGTCTCGATCTGGAGATGCCTGGCCCGGCCAAGTACTACGGCCAGTTGCTCGTCGATGCCGTGCAGCGCTGGCAGATTGAAGAGAGCACCGTCGATGAAGCCGTGCGCCGGGTATTGACGTTGATCGCGCGCGCGGGCAAGTTCGATGGACAACAAACGGCGGGGTCGGTGAACACGATCGAGCATCGGCAACTCGCGCGGTCAGTTGCCGCCGAAGCGATCGTGTTGTTGAAGAACGAGCGTGCCACACTGCCGATCGAGCCAGCCGCGATCAAGACCATCGCCGCGATCGGGCCGAGCGCGATCGGCTGGCAGATCAGCGGCGGCGGCAGTTCGCGCGTCGAGCCGGCGCAGGTGATCGATCCGTTATCGGCGCTGAAGGCGAAGCTGGGCGATCAAGTTGAGATCGTCTACGCCGAAGGCTGCGACAATTACGTGGAACTCCCGACGATGCGCGGCGAATTCAAGGCCGAGTTCTTCAACAATCCGGCGTTGACGGGCGAACCGGCGGCGGTGCGCATCGACCCGGCGCTGAATCAAGGCTGGTGGTTTGCCACGCCCGCGCCGGAAGTC
>JACRBO010000798.1 GCA_016219235.1 Chloroflexota bacterium | reverse complement strand
TTCGTTGGCAACTTGCAGTTCGCGGGTGCGTTCGGTGACCTGGGTCTCCAGGTGCGAGTTGGCCTGTCGCAATTCTTCAACCAGGCGCTTATTCTCGGCCAGCAGCGCGTGATGCTTCAACGCCCGATCGACCAGCCGCGTGAACGACTCCATGTTCTCCAGCGGCTTGAACTGATAGTCATAGGCCCCCAGCCGCAGCGCCTCCACGGCCGAATCCAACGTGGCGTGCCCCGTCAGAATGATGACCTGTGTATCAGCCGCAATCGCCTTGAGCTGCTTCAGCAGCGACAAGCCCTCGACAAAGGGCATCTGAAGATCGCTGATGACGAGCTGATACCGAAAAATCAAAAACTTATCCAGCGCCGACTGGCCGTCGGCCGCTACATCAACTCGATAGCCCAGCGTCCCCAGATAAGACGCTAACATCTCGCGGATTACTTCACTATCATCGACGACTAGGATTCGGGGGTCGGCCATGGTTTGCTCCACAATGCATCTATTTTAGCATGACTTAGCACGTGATATGGTAAGGAACATGTGTCATTTTGGCTAAAATCACCCCAATTCAGACCGCGCAGACGCAACTCTTACCATTCGCCAACAGGTCGTCAACGTGTTGCAGCCATGCCGGCAACCAGAAGCAACGGTCTGCGGTTTCGTGTCTGGCTAGTTATCTGATCAGCTCAAGTCTGAGCTGATCGGATAACTAACGCCGGCTACCCATTAGCAAGGTAAATGCAACTACTCCGAGCTAGTCATTTAGCTAGTCTCTATCTTGACAATGTTAGATTGGGGCGTCATTGCGAGGAGCGCAGTTCGCCAAGCGCGCCCCCGCTTCGCGGACAGGGCGTGCGACGAAGCAATCTCGGTTCGACTGGCGCTGAGATTGCTTCGCAACGCCCTGTCCGTCGCAAAGCGGCGGGGGCGCGCCAGGCGAAAGCGCTCGCAATGACGACGTTCCGGCGAATTTAACATTGTCAAGCTATCTACTATCGCGGTTTTCGGACAAAAACCAGCGAGCACAGTGCGGTGAAGGTCCGCCCCTAATTCGATGCTACTGGCGGCGACTATTCTAATTGCCTCTTGACAAATTACGATGAATGCGAATACAATGTGACCGGTAACATGACCGGTCACTCGTTGATATTCGTTGGACTCAACCAGATGGTTCTGTGAACAAGAATTCGCGTCTCACCATTCGGGATGTCGCCAAACAGGCGGGGGTTTCCCATCAAACCGTGTCGCGAGTCATCAACGCCGACGCCACGGTCACGCTGGAAACGCGCGGCAAGGTCGAAGCCGCCATCGCCGAACTGGGCTTTCAGCCTAACGCCATTGCGCGGTCACTGGCCAACGGCCGCACCCGCACCCTGGCCTGCATCGCCCCCAATATGACCGACTATACCTTTGCGCGCATCATCGAAGGCGCCGAGGTCGAATCGCGTCAGCGAGGTTATTTTCTCATTTCATCTTCCGCGCCCGATGAAGCCACCTTTGCCGCGCTGGTCAACGAACTCGTGCCCAGCCGCCGTATCGAAGGCGTGATGATCATCAATCCGTACGTCGATGAGCGCGTGGCCGCCCTGCCCAGCAACTTTCCGGCCGTATTTGTCGGTGCCCAGACGCGCCAGGGCGCCGACATCGACTCGGTAGCGCTGGACGATGAAGCTGCTGCGCGCGTGGCGACCGAACACTTGATCGAATTGGGACACCGCCGCATCGCGATGATCACCGGCCCGCTGATCGAAGACTGTACGCGCGATCGCATTATTGGCTACCATGCGGCGCTGATGGCGGCCGGGCTGCCCGTCGATGCCGAGTTGACCGTAGCGGGCGATTGGTCTGCCTCGTCGGGACATGCCGCGTTCGCGCAGCTGGTCGATCGGGCTGCACCACCGACCGCCATTTTTGCGCAGAACGATCGGATGGCGTTGGGCGCGTTACGCGCCGCGCGCGACCGCGGCCTCACCGTGCCAGATCACATCGCCGTGATCGGCATCGACGATATGCCGCTGGCGTCTTACTTCGATCCGCCACTGACGACGATGCGCCAGGATATGTTTGCCATCGGCCGGACCGCCGCCCAATTGCTGGTGCGCGCCATCGATCAACCGCAAGCGGTCCGACAACGGGTGCGGATACGGGCAGAATTGCTCGTGCGTCAATCGACCTGCCAGACCACACCCACAGACGGTAGCGAGCCGATTCGCCGGCCCGACGCGCGGTAGTGGTACAATCCGGCGCACAAAATTTGCCTCAAGAAGCTTCGCCATGTCCACACATCCCACTCAATTCTATGATGCTTACATCCTCGATCTCGACGGCACGGTGTATCTGGGCGACGCCCTGCTGCCCAATGCCCATCGCGCCATCACGACGATTCGCGCGCAGGGCAAGCGCACCGTGTTCCTGTCCAACAATCCCACGCACACACGCCAGGAGTATGCGGCGAAGCTAACCAAACTGGGCCTGCCAACCAGTGTCAACGACGTCCTCAACTCGTCGATGGTGATGGTGGATTTCCTCAAACGGCACGTGCCCACGGCGCGCTTGTTCGTCATCGGCGAGCAGCCGCTCTACAACGATTTGCGCGATGCGGGCTTCAAATTTGCCGGGAATTTTAACGAGATCGACGCGGTGATTGCATCATTCGATCGCACGTTCACCTACGCCAAGCTGCAAATCGCCTTTGATGCCATCCGTCACGGCGCGCGCTTCTTCGCCACGAACGGCGATCGGTATTGCCCCGTCCCCGGCGGCGGGCAACCGGATGCAGCCGCCATCATCGCCGCGATCGAGGCCTGCACCAATACCCAATGCGAAGCCATCGTCGGCAAGCCTTCGACTTACATGATGGACGCAGTGATGAGCCTGTTGCGCATGTCGCCGGGCCGCTGCCTCTTAACGGGCGACCGGCTGGAGACCGATGTGCAGATGGGCATCAACGCAGGCATGGCGTCTGCGCTCGCATTGACGGGCGCGGCCAAGTTGGCCGATGCGGAAGCCTCCAGCATCAAGCCGACGTTCATCATTAATGATTTAGGGGCATTAGTCGATTGGTAACTTGGTAGATTAGTAACTTGGTAGATTGGTCATTTAGTCGATTAGTAAACTGATCACTCACGCCCACAGTGCCTAATTTACCAATCGGCTAATCTACCAATCTACTAATTTACCGCGCGCCCCTCACGGTGACCATTTTGAAATATCTCCTCGGTTTAGATCAAGGCACCAGCGGCACCAAAGCCTACATCATGGACGAGCACGGCCAGCGCATCAGCCTGGGCTATGTGCCAACCAAACTGATCCGCGTACAGCCCGGCTGGATCGAACAAGACCCGAACGCCGTTGCGGCGGGCGCGGCCGAAGCGATCAGTCAAGCACTCCGATCGGCCCACTGCGCCCCGGCGGACATCCGCGCGATCGGAATTGCGTCGCAGCGCGGCACCGATTTTGTGTGGGATGCGCGCACGCAGCAGCCGATCGCCAATGCCATCACGTGGCAAGACCTGCGCACACAGCCCATCATCGAAGAACTGGAAGCGTGGCCGCATGCGGCCGATCGACGTCACCGTTTGGGCTATTTTCCCGGCCACTGGTGCGCATCGATGCATCTGGCGTGGCGCGCGCAGCACCAGCCCGAATTTCAGACCGCGCTGCAAGCCGGGAATCTGCGCATCGGCATGTCGGCGGCGTGGCTCGTCGCCGCGCTGGGTCAACCCGGCGCGCACGTGCACGATTATTCGCTGGTCCAGAAGACCGGCCTGTGGGATTTCCGGCACGCGGCTTATTGGGCCGAGTGGATCGATCGGTTGAGGCTAAGTCCGATCGTGTCGGACGCTTTGCCGCGACCTGTTCCCACATTACATCACTTTGGCACATTGCACATCAGCGATGGATCACAATCCGCCGATGTGCCGGTGGTTGCGATGCTCGGCGATCAACAAGCGGCGCTATTCGGTCATGGCTGCCGCGTCGCGGGCCAGGCCGAATGCACGCACGGCACAGCCACGTTCGTCAATGTGGTCGCGGGCCACACGCCGCCCGCGCTCGATTCACTGAATGTGTATCACGCGTGGTCATTGCCCAGGCCTACGTTGACGCACACGTATTGTCTCGAGGCCGATACCACTGTGACAGGCGCAGCCGTGCGCTGGATGTTGGAACGCGGCCATTTCTTTGACGACGAAAACGAGATGGATGCGCTGGCGGCCTCTGTGTCCGATGCGGGCGGTGTGATTTTTGTGCCTGCGTTTACGGGCTTGAATGTGCCCTACAACGATCACTTTGCGCGCGCGACGATCTTCGGCATGGCGCTCGGCACCGATCGCGCGCACATCGCCCGCGCCTTCCTCGAATCGATTGGCTTTCAGGTGCGCGCCATCCTCGACACGATCGATGCCCAAACGGGCTTGCGCGTGCAGCAATTGAGCGTCGGCGGCGGCCTGTCCAAGTCCGATACGGCCTGCCAGATCCAATCGGACTTGCTCGGCATCCCGATCGTGCGCCCCGCCGAATCGGAAACGACGGCGCGCGGCGCAGCTTTGTTTGCAGGGCTTAGCGCGGGTGTGTGGTCAGACCTCGACGATCTGCCGCCCCTGCCCGGCGCCAGCACCGTGTTCGAGCCGCGCCTCTCCAGCGATCAACGCGATGCGGCCTATGCCCGCTGGCAGCGAGCCGTGCAGCACGTGCGTGACCTCGGCGAATAAAATCTCATGACGCTCAATTCGCAATCAGCAATCAGCAACACCTGCACTGCATCCGCAGCGCGGTGCACGTGTCAACACTCAGCAATCACGCGTGACGGTCTGCTCATCAACCGTGAACCGTTCTACATCCTCTCCGGCGTCGTCCATTATTTTCGCTGGCCCAAAGCCGAATGGCGCGATCTGCTGTTGACGGCCAAAGCGGGCGGCCTCAACACGATCGACACCGTCATCCCGTGGAATCTGCACGAACCACGCCCCGGCGAATTCAACTTCGACGATTACGCGGATTTGCCCGCCTATCTCGATCTCATTCACGAACTCGGCCTGTACGCCATCGTGCGGCCCGGCCCCTACATCTGCGCGGAGTGGGAAAATGGCGGCTTTCCGGCGTGGCTCACCGCGCAAGACGTGAAACTGCGCGTCGACGATGCGGATATGCTCGCGGCGTTGGGGCGCTGGTTCGATCGGTTACTGCCAATCCTTGAGTCGCGCCAGATCGATGTCGGCGGCCCGATCATTTTGTGCCAGATCGAGAATGAGTATTGGGCCAGCGGCACGTTTGGCCACGATACGCATCAACAAACGCTGGCCCAGTTGCAGCGCGCGGGCGGCATCCGCGTGCCGATGTACACCTGCATGGGTGCGATCGAAGGCTATCCCGAATTTCGCAATGGCTGGAATGGCCTCGCGGTAAAGTTGCAACAAACTCGATCGGCCTGGCCCGACAATCCGATGATCGTGTCTGAACTATGGAGCGGCTGGTTCGACAACTGGGGCTCGAGCGCGCACAACGGCAAGACGCCGCAAGCGCTGGATCGTATGCTACACGAACTGACTTCGGTCGGCTGCGCGGGCGTCTCACACTGGATGTGGGCGGGCGGCACCAACTTTGGATCGTGGGGCGGGCGCACGCTGGGCGGCGATCTGATCCACATGTCCACCACCTACGATTACGACGCGCCCGTCGATGAGTATGGCCGGCCTACCGCAAAGTTCTACGCGGCTCGCCGCCACCACTTGTTTTTAAGCACGTTCGGGACCACGCTCGCACGGCTACTGGCCGACGCAAAACCGGGCGGCCCAACGGTCATCGTGCCGCCGCCGGTGAAGGGTCGCGCGGCAGGCGGCGAAGAGCCGTATCGCACGGTGAAGAACGGCGACTTCAGCGCGACCTTCCTGCAAAACACCACGGGCGATCGATCAACGCTGCAAGTCTTCAACACCAATCCGAATGTTCATCTGGCGCTCGAGACCGACGCGCACTCGCTCAAGCCGATCTTTTTCAATCTGCCGCTGTCCCCTCGCTCTGAGCGAGAAGGGCTGGAGGTAAGGGCCGGGGTGCGGGTCAATTATCATACTTCGCGCTTGCTTGGCCTGTGGTTGAACACGCTGGTCTGCTACGGCTTTGCAGGCGAGGTCGGCGCAATCCAACTTCAGGCCGATACTGAGTGGGACGCGATCGATTGGGGCAATGCGCGCGGCACGCTCGATGGTCACACGCTGACCGTGCAATACTGGATCACCGATCGCCCGACGATCATCCGCACGAATCATCTGATAATCGTCGTGCTCACTCAAGCTCGCGCCGAACGCTGGTGGCCGATGGCCGATGGCGCATTTCTATGCGGACCCGATTTAGTTTTGGACGATGGAACGATCAGCGAGACGGGTATCGCTCCATTTTACGAAGTGCGGAACGCAGAATGCCAAGTACGCAATCACGCACCACGCACCACGCATTACGCATCACGCATTACGCTGGAGTGGGAAACCCGGCCCGTTGCTGAACTCTCTTCCAACTGGCTCACTCCAACCTCCAACATCCAACATCCAACTTCACTGGAAGAACTGGGCTGCGATCTCGGTTACGGCTGGTACGCCACGCGCATTGATCTCGATCACGCCCTCGACACGACGCTCGTTGTGCCATGGATCAACGATCGCGGCCACGTCTTCGTCGATGGGCAACGCCTGGGCTGCGTCGGCGTGGATGTCGATGGTGCGCGCTGGACGCTACCGCTTAAACTAGCCGCCGGCTCGCACGAAGTGCGCGTGTTAGCCGATAATCTAGGGCGTTTCAACTATGGCGCCGGCGTGGGCGAACGCAAAGGCTTGCTGGATACGGTGTATCTGGGCGGTCAACAGATCGATCTGAACGGCGGCTGGTCGGCGTTGTGGCAAGAGGCACAGTTCGCCGGAGAAGCGTTGGCGAACGCCAAACCGCAGTATGTGCGCGCTGATGCCCGCAACGTCGATCTGAGCAACTTTGCATTTCAGGGCGCGCAGGTCTGGTTGTTGCGCGAGATTGAAGTTGAGGCCGATGAAACGGTCATCCTGAAACTTACCGGCGATCGCAACCCGGGCGCGTTGTACGTTAACGGCACAGCCATTCGCCGCTTCTCGCGGCATCACGGCGGCGGCTTGATGAAGCACGATATCACGCCGCACGTGCAGCCCGGCGTCAACATCATCGCCATCCACATTGAGAATTCTGCAGGCTTGCCGTGGGACGCACAGTTGCTGCGTTACCGCGCCAAAAACGCGCTCGGCGGGCCGTGGTATTTTCAATCGGGTGTAAGCGTAGCGGCAACCTCCGCCCTGGCCTTCCCCCGACAATCGCCCGGAGAGGGCGCGCCGCGTTTCTATCGAGCGCGCTTTGGCTACGATCCTAATCAACATGGCATGGCGGCATTCAAGCTCGATGCAGCCGGTTTGCGCAAAGGCCAGTTGTGGTTGAACGGTCGCAGCCTGGGGCGCTACTGGCAAGTGGGTCCGCAGGAGTTTTACAAAGTGCCTGCGTCGTGGTTGCAAGCCGAAAATGAACTCTTGATATTTGAAGAAGAAACCGGTTACCCAACTCACAACGAACTGAGCCGCTCACTCCGTTGATCCGTTTTCAAAAGAGGACCATTATGCTAGACTCACCGCATCGCCGCTTCAATCAACTGACCCGCGAATGGGTACTCGTCTCGCCGCATCGCGCCAGACGCCCGTGGCTGGGCCAGGTCGAGAAGACTCCGCCCGAGGATCTGCCGCACTACGATCCGACGTGTTACCTGTGCCCCGGCAATTCACGCGTCGGCGGCACGATTCAGAACCCCAGGTACGAATCGACGTTTGTGTTCGACAATGACTTCGCCGCGCTATTGCCTGACAAGGTGACCGAAGGCACCCCGTCACCTCTTCACCCTGTCACCTCTTCAGATTTGCTTATCGCCGAACCTGAACCTGGCACTTGCCGCGTCGTGTGTTTCTCGCCGCGCCACGATCTGTCGCTGCCCGAACTCTCACAAATCGAAGTCGAGAATGTCATCCGCACGTGGACCGATCAAACGCGCGAACTCGGCGCGCTCGACTTCGTCAACTACGTGCAGGTCTTTGAGAACAAGGGTGCGGTGATGGGCTGTTCCAACCCGCATCCGCACAGCCAGGTGTGGGCGGTGAATCACTTGCCCAACGAACCGGCCAAAGAACTCAGCGCGCAGCAACATTACTGGCTGAACCATCAGGCGTGCCTGTTATGCGATTACCTGGGCGAGGAGCTGCGCGCGCAAGAGCGCATCGTCGCAGAGAACGAAAACTTTATCGCGCTCGTGCCGTTCTGGGCGGTGTGGCCGTTTGAGATCTTGCTGATGTCTAAGCGGCACCGCGGCGCGCTGACCGATCTCGATCGACTCGAAGTCGCTTCGCTGGCCGACATCATGCGTCGAGTCACCGCGAAGTATGACAACCTGTTTGAGATTTCATTCCCCTACTCGATGGGCTTTCATCAACGCCCGACGGATGGTCTGCCGCATGACGAGTGGCACTTCCACGCGCACTTCTATCCGCCGCTGCTGCGGTCGGCCACGGTGAAGAAATTCATGGTGGGCTACGAGATGCTGGCCGAGGCGCAACGTGACCTCACGGCTGAGCAGGCGGCCGATCGGCTGCGCGGTTTAGGCGACATTCATTTTCGATCACAAAGGCACTAATCGATGAGCATTCAACTTCACACCGACACACCGCCGGCGAACAACGGCAAGCCTCTGCAGCAACAGGTAAGCGCTGAGTTTACGCAGCGGTTTGGCGCAGCGCCGACGACCATCGTGCGCGCGCCGGGCCGCGTCAACCTCATCGGCGAGCATACCGATTATAACGACGGCTTTGTCTTGCCGATGGCGATCGATCGCGCGATGTGGATCGCGCTGCGCCCCCGCCCCGATCGATGCGTGTCCGCCTATTCACTCGATATGCGCGAATCAGTTGAATTCGATCTCGATCATTTCGAGAAACAATCGGGGTGGGGAGAATACCTCAAGGGTGTGGCCTGGGCGCTGATCGAGGCCGGTTTCGACGTGCGCGGCTGGGAGGGCGTCGTCGCGGGCGATGTGCCGATCGGTGCGGGACTGTCGTCGTCGGCCGCGTGGGAATTGGCCGCGGCCCGCGCTTTCGCCGCCGTGTCCGGCTTCGCGTGGGACGCGCCTGCGATGGCGCGGCTGGGCCAACGCGCCGAGAATAAGTGGGTGGGCGTCAACTGCGGCATCATGGATCAGATGATATCCGCGACGGGGCAAGCCGATCACGCCGTGTTAATCGACTGCCGATCGCTCGAATTGCAGATCGTGCCCCTGCCCGCGGAGACCGTCGTCGTCGTGCTGGATACGGCCACGCGGCGCGGATTGGTTGATTCCGCGTACAACGAGCGTCGTTCACAGTGCGAAGCCGCCGCGCGCTTCTTCGACGTGAAAGCGTTGCGCGATGTCAGCGTGGAGCAATTCAACGCACGAGCCGATGAACTCGATTCGATCACGCGCCGCCGCGCGCGGCATGTCGTGACGGAAGACGATCGGGCCTTGCGCGCCGTCGAGGCAATGCGACGCGGCGATGCGGTTGAACTGGGCCAGCTGATGAATGCCTGCCATGTGAGTTTGCGCGACGACTTCGAAGTGTCGAGTACTGAGTTGAACGTGATGGTCGAAGCGGCACAGCGCCGCCAAGAATGCTACGGAGCACGGATGACGGGCGCAGGCTTCGGCGGCTGCGCGGTGGCGCTGGTGCGCGCTGATGCGGCCAGAGATTTTGTGCATGGCGTGTCGACGGACTATCAGGCTGTCACCGGGCGCATGCCCAATATCTATGTGTGCAGAGCGACGAACGGGGCGGAGATCGTCGAGGCGGCGTAATGCATATCGCCCCGCCATCGGATAAAATCCGACGGCTACTCGAAATCAAGCCCGCTTTGCGGGCTTCCAACCGCTGGCCGTCGATTTCCAATCGATGGCCAACCGCTGGCCACCGCAGACCACCGTCGCGCAAAATGGCGACTTCATTAGAAGTCGCCATTTTGCATTGACAGCCAATTGATCATTCACCCGCGTTCATGCGATAATGTTGCCTTGAATCAATCGCCGCTCTGGCGACCACTAAGGATCGTGGATTAAACAACTTGCCCGCTTGCTCCCGCTGGATTTGGCAATCCAGCGGCAATGGCTTGGATTTGGCAATCCAAGCCGAGCGAACTGGGCAAGTTATTAAGTTCTCATTCCTAACCACGAGGATCGATTATGAAAGATACACGTCCGACAGCAAATCGCTATGATTGGCTCTGGCTGGGCATCATTTGCTTTTTCTTCTTCCAACTGCTCACAGACTTTGTGGCTGCGGTGTATGCGTTTGGCCTGTTGGGCACGGACATCCCGCCTGAGATCGTGACGGTGGTGGTGTTCTCTGCGCCCGCTCTGTTGCTGCTATTTCGTCGTGCGCCGGCCAGGCGGGGGCAATTGGCCTTAATCGGGCTGATCATGTTGACCAGTATAGCGGAGGTTTTGTTGGATACGCGGGGCCGTCTGCTTGTCACTGGTCTGGGCGTGGGCGCGTGCCTGGTGTGGCTACCAGTGTGGCTCTTTGATACAAACCGCGCCACCGAGGTGAACGACTCCACCAATCTGGGGCTGGGTGTCAGCGTTGGGCTTGCCTTGACCCTCGCGGCGAAGGCGCGACCCACTGAGCCGAGTTTCGGCCTGACGTTGGTTTGGGCGATCTGGGCAGCTCAGGCCCTTTTGTCATGGCTACGCCACCCCGATCGTTCCGCCCGCCCGATCAATTCAACTCGACCCCGGTTTCTCGTGACAACCGGTTTGGCGCTGGGTTTAATGGCGGCACTGACGCTATTGTATTTTGCCTTCACCAGCCCCAACGTGATCGCACGCTGGACAGGAGCCGATTTTGGCCTGGTACTCGTGTTGGTCGTGCTGGCCTTGAGTGCGTTTGCGCTGGGCCACCGTTGGTTGCTGCACATGCCCCGCAACACGATTTTGATCTGGAATGCGACCTTCGTGATCGCGCTCACGGCCACGCTGCTGGCGCATCACATCGATTTCCCGGTGAACCCCGGCGCCTATCCGCTGGCCGAACCAATCGCGCCCGGCTGGGCATCCGTGACTCTGGCGCTGACGTGCCTGCTTTTCCCGGTGATTCTGCTGGATGTGAGCGTGTACAGTCGTGAGCTGATCGCGCGGCAGCCGTCGCTTCGGGCGCTGGGCGGAAGTTTTACGCGGGCCGGCCTGTTCCTGCTGCTGATGATCTTCGCGCAGGTCTTCACGACGGTATACGACTACATCCCTGTCGTCGGGCCGCTGTTTCGCGATCGGTTCTGGCTGGTCTTCGCGGTGTTAGGTGTGGTGATGGCTTTGCCCTTGCTCATGGTGCGGTCGATTGATCAATCGAGTGACAAACGTTCCTCAAGAGATTTGGCTTTTTCGATCACGATACTCGGCGCTTTAGCCTTGTTCAGCGTGGCCTGGTCATCGCGGCAACCCGCCGGCATAGTAACCCAGCCGACGAAGTTGCGAGTGGTGACCTACAACATCCAACAAGGCTACGATGCTGAAGGCCAGTTGAATCGTTGGGGGCAATTCGCGCTGATGAGTTGGGCCAACCCCGACGTAATCGGCCTGCAAGAATCAGACACCAATCGCATCGCGGGCGGCAACGCTGATCTGGTGCGCTACTTCGCCGATAAGCTGGGCTTCCATTCATTCTACGGGCCGAAGGTCGGCGCGGGCACGTTCGGGATTGCGCTGCTCTCGCGGTATCCCATCGAGAATCCGCGCGTAGTCTATTTTTACAGCGCGGGCGAACAAACGGCGGCCATCATCGCGACCATTACGGCGGGATCAAAACGATTTCAAGTGATCGTCACGCACCTAGGGAACGATGGACCAATCGTGCAGCAGCAGGCGTTACTGCAATCGATCGATCAGAGTCTCCCGGTGATCGCGATGGGCGACTTCAATTTTCGACCGGACAGCGAGCAATATCGATTGACGCGCACGAGGCTGGACGATGCGTGGTTGCTGCGCTGGCCCAACGGCGTGGACGATCAGGGCCGATCGATGTCCGATCGAATCGATCACGTTTTCGTGTCGCCGGGCACGCTGATCAACGGCGCAGAGTATATGGAGACGCCGGACTCCGATCATCCGGCGCTGTGGGTGGAGTTGGGATGGTAGGCCGCGCCACAAAGTGAACTTCGCCGATAAACACTTCACCCCATCAAGTCAGACTTGATGGGGTGAAGTGTGAAAGGAGGTCAGATGTTGCTGGTAGTGAGCCTGTTGGGACTTGAACCCAAAACCCATTGATTAAGAGTCAATTGCTCTGCCAATTGAGCTACAGGCCCGGCCGACCGCTTTCGCGCGCAAGATTTTACCACCGTCACGCCCATTGTGCAAGGGTGAATTTGTTCATTTGACACTGACTGCTCGATCAGGTACGCTTAGCACACGAGGATAATCATGACCACCAATGGCCTGCAATTATCACTGTTCGATCAACTCCCGACGGGGTCAGAGGCTGCGCCGCCGGAGCCAGAGCCTGCGAAATCAGGCAGTTTGCCGGTGGAACCCGCCCCGATCGATCGGGCGCGCGCCGCCGGGCAGCCGTTGAGCGCACAGTCGTCGTTATCCGCCGCCGTCGAAGCGTATCGCGAACACATGGAAAAGAGCGCGCTGTCGCCGCATACGGTCAAATCGTTCTTCTATGATCTGAACATCCTGATGGAATTCGCGACACCCGCGCGCCCGATCGGTCAAATCGCCTATCGGGATCTGGAGAACTTCATCGACTGGCTGCTGCACGATCGCGGCGTGCCGTGCAATGCCAAATCGCTGTCGCGCCGGATCACGACCTTAAAGGCGTTCTTCAAGTGGCTGGCCGAAAGCAACGTGATTGCCAGCGATCCCGCCGCGCCGATCACGCAGCGCCCCGTGAGCACCCCCCTGCCCGACATTCTCACGGACGCGCAAATCGAAGAGGTGCTGGCCGTGGCGCAGCAACTGCGCCATCAAGCCGACAAGCCCGATGTGCGGCCCTATCTACTGATCACCTTGCTGCTCAAGACCGGCATCAAGAAGAATGAGTGTATGGCGTTGAGCCTGGAACACATCGATCGCTCAAACCCAGACGAGCCGGTCGTGTGGATTCGGTATCAGGACCCGCGTTATCATCACAAGGAACGCAAATTAAAACTTGATCCGAAGTGGCCCGTTGTGCTGGACGAATATTGCCAGCAGTATGGCATTCAGCAAGCACTCTTTCCGTGCACCGCGCGCAATCTCGAATATATCCTGGCCGACATCAGCAAACGCGCCAATTTGCCGCAGCAGCTATCGTTTGAAATGCTGCGCTGGACGTGCGCTGTGCGCGATCGACGTGAAGGTATGGCCGAAGAGACGCTGCGCCATAAATTGGGCCTATCGGAAGAGCGCTGGTACGAAGCCTGGCCCAAGATCGAGAAGTTGGCCGCGCCGGCTGTGTGAGGCACATGTCACAACGCTCGATCAAGCGACCGCTCCAGGGTCAGTTCAACCGTGAGGTACTCATGTCTGATCTCGTGCTCTACAACGCCAATATCCACACGCAGGATGTCAGCCATCCCCGCGCGCAAGCCATTGCCATTCGCGGCAACACCATCATCGCCGCCGGCGACAACTCGCTGATGCAGCGCTTGACCAACAACGCGCAACTGATCGATTTGCACGGTCGGTGCGTTATCCCCGGCCTCATCGATGCGCACCTCCACGCTGAATGGCTCGCGCTGGGCCTGAAGAGCATTGATGCCGAAGCGCCGACGCTTGATGAGCTGCTGCGCCGCGTCGAAGAGCGCGCCGCGATCACACCCAAAGGCCAATGGCTGCGGGGCCACGGCTGGAATCAAAATATCTGGGGCGAATCATTCCCGACAAAGGCCGATCTCGATCGAGTCGCGCCGGAACATCCGGTATACCTTACTGCCAAGAGCGGCCACGCGGGTTGGGCCAATTCGCTCGCCCTGAAACTGGCCGGCATCACGACGAATACACTCAATCCCGCCAACGGCGAGATCGTGCGCGATCAACATGGCGAACCAGGCGGCATCTTTCTTGAAGACGCGATGGAGTTGATCAGCAAGATCATTCCGCAAGAGTCGGCGCACGCCGTGGCCGATGCCCTGCGCGACATGCTGCCGCGCATGCAGCGCGCGGGCCTGACGGGCGTGCACGACTTCGACGGCGCGCGCGCCCTGCACGCGTGGCAAATCCTCAAAGAAAACGGCGAGTTGAATTTGCGCGTCAGCAAGACCATTCCGGTCTCGCTACTGGAACACGCGATCGCGCTCGGCATCCGATCGGGTTTTGGCGATGACTGGCTGCGCATCAACAGCGTCAAAGCGTTTGCCGATGGCGCACTCGGCCCGCAGACGGCGCTGATGATCGATCCGTATGAAGGCTCAACCACCAATCGCGGCATTGCGGTGACCGACAAGGAAGAGATGTTCGAGCACGTGCGCCAGGCCAGTGTGGCGGGCCTCTCGAGCACGATTCACGCCATCGGCGACAAGGCCACGCACGATGTGCTGGATGTGTTTGCGATGGTGCGGGCCGACGAACAGCGTCGGGCCGACGAACAGCGTCGGGCGGCGGAGACCACACGCCGATTACGCCATCGCATCGAACACGTGCAGCTGCTGCACCCCGACGACTTCAACCGACTGGGGCAACTCAACGTCATCGCGTCGATGCAGCCCAGCCACGCCACCAGCGATATGCTGATCGCCGATCGCTACTGGGGCCAACGCAGCGCGGGCGCCTATGCGTGGCGCACGCAGCTCAATGCGAAGGCAACCCTGGCCTTTGGATCGGATGCGCCCGTTGAATCGTTTAATCCATTCCGGGGCATCCACGCCGCCGTCACGCGCCGCCGCACCGATGGGTCGCCGCAGCCCGACGGCTGGTATCCTGAACAGCGCCTCACCGTCGAAGAAGCCGTGCGCGGCTTTACGCTGGGCGCGGCGTATGCCGCGTATGAAGAGCACCGCAAAGGCTCGCTGACCGCTGGCAAACTGGCGGATTTGATCGTACTCGATCGCGACATCTTCACCATCGACCCGATGGCGATTGCGGACACGCAGGTGCTGGCGACGCTGATCGATGGCCGGTTCGTGCATCAGGCCCTGTAAGCTGCATGATATAATCGGCCTAATTCGGCAAGGGTGAAGGTTGATGATGGACAACACGACACTGGCGGGCGCGACCACCGTACTGGAACAGGCCGCGATGTTGTGGCTGGAATTGTGGGAACTGGCCGGCGAGAAGTGGCCGCCCGACAATGTGGCGCTGGCCTGGCGCTTATACGAACGCTTGAAACGCAAACTCATCGGCCGGAGAGCGCCCGAACCCCAGGCCATTATGCTGTGCGATGAATTCTTTCGCGGCGCGCACGGCTGGGGCAACCTGGCCATTGTCACCAATCACCGCCGCCCCATCGATGCGCTGACCGTCGTATTGATCGATGTGGACATGGCTGAGTTGGAAGATGGCAAGCCTTCCACGGATGACTGGAGCGGATAACCAACACCCGCTTCACGCCACGTCACACACATACCTGGTTGGAAACAAACGCGCTTTGAACCTCCTCGCCGCCATTCACACTCGCCGCTCGATCCGCCGTTATCTCGATCGGCCTGTGCCCCCGTCCCTGATCGATCAACTGCTCGATGCGGCCACGTGGGCGCCCTCCGCGCACAACCGCCAGCCGTGGCGCTTCGTCGTGATCGAAACGGCGGCCGTCAAGGCGCAGCTGGCCGATCGGTTAGGTGAACGCCTCCGTGCCGATCGTTTACGCGATGGTGATCCGAACGATGTAATCGAACGCGATGTGCAGCGCTCACACGATCGGATCGTTGCCGCCCCGATCGTGATCGTAGCATGCCTGTCGTTGATCGACATGGATCGCTATCCCGATGAACGGCGCAGTGCCCTGGAGAAAATCACGGCGATTCAAAGTGTGGCGAACGCGATTCAGAATTTGCTGCTCACCGCGCATGAGTTGGGTCTGGGCGCCTGCTGGCTGTGCGCGCCGCTGTTCGCGCCCGAGGTGGTGCGCGATGTGCTGGACTTGCCGCCTGATTGGGAAGCGCAGGCGATGATCACTCTCGGCTACCCGGCGGACGCGGGCAAGCCTAAAGATCGCGTGAATTTCAGAGACAAGACAATTTACCGCTAAGACACGAAGGCGCAAAGTATTTTGGGCGTCTTTGCGCCTTGGCGGTTTATATTTTGGAGATGCGATGAATATTGTGGCACTGGCTGGCGGCGTGGGCGGCGCGAAGTTGGCGCATGGATTGACCCTCGTAGCGGCGAACCCGCGTGTTCGCCTTGGGCAATCCCATGGGATTGCCCTTACATTGACGGTGGTCGTCAACACCGGCGACGATTTCGACTGGAACGGGTTGCGCGTCTGCCCCGATCTGGATACGGTGACGTATACGCTGGGTGGGCTGGCTAATCCCGATACGGGATGGGGCGTGGCGGGCGACACATTTGAATGTCTGGGTGCGCTGCAACGCTTGGGGCAAGTGGCGTGGTTCAAGATTGGCGATCGCGATCTGGCGATGCACGTGCGGCGCACGGCGTTGTTAGCCGAAGGCAAATCGTTGACGGAAGCCACCGCCATCCTCACACGCGCGCTCAACATCCGAGCGACCATCCTGCCGATGACGGACAATCGCTTTCGCACGCTGGTCGACACCGACGCGGGCGTGCTGGAATTTCAGGACTATTTTGTGCGGCGGCAGTGGCAGCCCGTGATCAAGCGCATCATCTTCGACGGTACAGACTCGGCTCGCGCCACGCCGCAAGTGAACGACGCGCTGGCCCGGGCCGATGCGATCATTTTCTGCCCTTCGAATCCGTTTGTGAGCATCGAGCCGATTTTGAGCCTCATCCCCGCCCCCTCTCCTGAAAATGCAAAGATATTTTCAGGAGAGGGGAGTCGGCCGCTCCCCCTCTCCCGAAATCCGCTTTTCGATTTCGGGAGAGGGGGTCGGGGGGTGAGGCTCGCCGTCTCCCCCATCGTCGGCGGACAGGCCCTCAAAGGCCCGGCCGCGAAGATGTTCCGCGAACTCGGCATCGAGCCATCGGCCTTTGCCGTCGCGCAGCGTTATCAGCACATCATCACGCATTTCGTGCTGGATCATCTGGACGGGGATCAAGAAAATGCGATACAATCTCTGGGCCTGCGCACCCTCGTGACCGATACGTGGATGAAGTCCATCGACGATCGGGCGCGATTGGCGGGCGAGATAATCGAATTCATAATGCATAGTTCATAGTTCATAATGCAGTGGTCGCATACGGAACGGCTTTTCACGCACCACGCATCACGTTGACCATGTCTTCATCCTTCATCTTTCAGCCTTCAGCCTTAACTTACGCCATCATCCCCGTCAAGCCGCTGCGCCAGGCCAAGAGCCGATTGGCCCGCACGCTGAAGCCACCGACACGCGCCGCCCTGGTGCGCGCCATCTTCTCACGCACGTTGGACAAACTGGCGCAGGTCGATCGGATCGCGGGCACGATCGTGGTCAGCCGCGATCTCACGATTCTGGAATTGGCGCGGCAGCGCTCCAACGTCATCGCGCTGGCTGAAGCTGAATCAGGCTTGAATCTCGCTATCACGCAGGGCGCACAATGGGCGCTGACGCATGCCTGCGGCGCACTACTGATCGTGCCGGTCGATCTGCCGCTGATCACCGTGGCCGATCTCGACGCGATGTTGGACCTCGCCACCGATCCGCGCTGTCTCGTCATCGCGCCTGATCGACACACCGACGGCACCAACCTGATGCTGGTGCGTCCACCCGATGCGCTTCAATTCGCCTACGGCTCCGCCTCCTTCAACGCGCATCGCGCGCAAGCCGTCGAGCGCGGCCTGCACGTGCACATTTACCGCTCGGCAACCAGCGGACTCGATCTGGATGTCCCCGATGATCTGGCGCTGTACCACGAAGGCGCGGCGCTGCTTGACGGGCGCGTGCTTTCAGAATAAGATAGCCGCAGTAATCGGTAATTGGTAATCGGTCGATCGGTAATTGGTCGATCGGTAACTGGTAATCGGTCGATCGGTAACTGGCTGACTGATCACCAGTTGACTGATCACCAATTGACCGATTACCAATTAACCGATTACCAATTGACCGATTACCAATTGACCGATCACCAATTGACTGATCACCAGTTGACTGATTACCAATTGACTGATTACCAGTTGACTAATCACCAATTGACCAATCCCCCTCAAGGAGCCCCACATGACCGAACGATTCGCCATCTATTTGCAGGACGCCCACGATTTGCGCGAGGGCATGGAGTTAGCGAAGTACGCTGAAAGCAAGGGCTTTGAAGCCGTGTGGCAGGCCGAGTCGCGGCTGGTGCGCGACGCGATCGTGCCGATGGCGGCCTTCGCGGCCGTGACCGACAAACTCAAAGTCGGCTCCGGCGTCATCAACAACTGGACGCGCAACATCGGCCTGCTGGCCGCGACGTTCCTGACGCTCGATGACCTGGCGCCCGATCGCGTCATCTGCGGCATCGGCGCGTGGTGGGATCCGCTGGCGCGCAACGTCGGTATCGAGCGCAAGAAGCCGCTGCTGGCGATGCGCGAGACCGTCGAAGTGATGCGGCGCTTGCTGCGCATGGAGCGCGTCACCTTCCACGGCGAATTCCATCACGTGGACGGCATCGAGTTGGATGTGGTGCATGGCCGCCGCGAGCCGCGCCACGTGCCGATCATGATCGGCGCGACCGGCGACGCCATGATGGAACTGACGGGCGAGATCGCCGACGGCGCAGTTCTCAACTACTGCGTGCCGCCCGAGTACAACAACAATGCTTTACGCCTGCTGGAAAGGGGCGCGAAGAAAGCGGGCCGCAACTGGCTCGATCTCGATCGGCCGCAGCTGATCGTGTGCTCGGTCGATAACGATCACGCCAAAGCCCTCGACGGCGCGCGCGGCCTGTTGACGCAGTATCTGGCGCAGCAGCCGCACATCGCCAAAGCCAGCGGCGTGGGCGAAGATGTGGTCAAGCAAATTCAATCGATCCTGGGCTGGCCCGCCACCAAAGAGCAGATTCAAGCGGCGAAGAAGTTCGTGCCCGATGACCTGGTGGAGCGCATCACGGCCAGCGGCTCGCCCGACGCGGTGCGCGCCAAAGTGCAGGAGTATCGCAATCACGGCTGCACCTGCCCCATTCTGTATCCGCTGGGCGATGCGCGTTTGATGATCGATACGTTCGCGCAGAACTGACATCCCGGAACTATACCCAATGCAAAATCAGTTTATCGTCACGCCGTTCATCCTTGATCAACCTGCGCCTGAGCTGGAGACGTTGGCCCAATCGGGCTGGCACATCAATCGGCACTCACTACCGACTGGGGATATCCAGCATCGCCTGTCAGTGCTTCATCAACCTCTGGCCGATTTCGTCGCGAACACCATCACCCATGGCGATCGGCCAATCAGCATCGCGGGCGACTGCTGCACTCCCATTGGCGTTGCGGCCGGCTTGCGGCGAGCGGGGCTTGATCCGGTTTTGATCTGGCTGGACGCGCACGGTGACTTCAATACCTGGCAGACTACGCCCAGCGGCTTTATCGGCGGCATGCCCCTAGCCATGTTAGTGGGCCGGGGTGAGCAGACCCTGTTAGAAGCAGTCGGCCTCCAGCCACTTTCAGAAGATCGCGTAATCCTGACTGATGCACGCGATCTGGACCCCGAAGAAAAGCGGGCGTTGGCAGGCTCACGGGTAATCCATGTGATGGATTGTCGCGCCTTGCTGCAACAGCCTCTCCTCGCCCGGCCTTTGTATGTGCACTTTGATACGGACCTTATCAACCCTGGTGACGCTCCGGCAATGAGGTATCGTACTTCGGGTGGTCCGTCTGCCGCCGATCTAAAGACGCTGTTCCGCGCTCTGGCTCAAGACGGACAGGTTGTAGCGGCGTCGATGGCAACCTGGGATCCCGATTTGGACAAAGATGGGCGCACCCGGACGGTCTGCATGGAGTTGCTGCACTCTCTGATCGACGACTAAGGTCACCGACCCGCTTCCGTGCTTCTCAAACTCAGAGTTGTCTGGCAGAATCACCGCCCCGATCAAGTTGATCGGGGCGGTGTTGTTTTGTCGGACTACGGAGTAGTTGTCGCGGTGAGAGGTACGGTCGCTGTCACTGGTGGTGTTGAAGTCACCGGCTCCGTCGCTATCAAAGTCGGTATGGCAACCGGTTCGATAGTGGGCACAACCATTGACGTCGGTGTGGGCACGACAAGGAACGTGTCGAGTTTGGCCGTAACATAGCCATCAACGTTGAAGCCCGCCACGCTCACATAGTACGTCGAATCCGACGAGATCATCGGATAATTGCCGTCCGCATCTTTCATACCGATCTTCAATGTCGTCACTCTGGTGCTGGCAGTGTCCGACAAAATCACGGTCACCGTGGCCGTGGGCTTATCCAGACCATATTCCGGTTTGGCTGTCTTGCCCAACGGCTTGACCATCGTGATCGAACTCAAGCGCGCCATCATTGTCACGACACTATCGGGATTGAAGGCTTGATCGGCCGTTAGGCCCTTCAACGTCCACTGATCTTGGGCATCTTTGGCGAACTCGAATTTGCCCTGCGCATTCTCGATCGTTGCCGACAGAATCTGGTCCTGCGGCACGCTCACGTACGTGGCATCGATCCACGACGCCATGTCCGTCGAGGCTTCAAAGCTATTCAGGCCGCGCGCCAGATAAACTTCATCGTGACCATCGAGCCGGAGGTGCGTCGCGCCGCCCGACGCCGAGCCAAGAAACAGGCTGGTGACGCCGCCATCGGCCAGTGTCAGATCAACTTTGCGCACATAGGTTGTGTCAGACACCTGCAAACGCGCGTGACTGTTGGCGGTGCGCGTCACCAGCGGATCGGTCTTTAAGCCGATCAACTTCTCGACAAAGGCCGCGACTTTGTCGGGGCTGGCCGCATAGTCATCACCGGCAGGCAGCACCCACGCGCCATTCTTCTTCACCAGGTCTACACGCTTGCCGCCCTGCTCTTGAATTGCCAGACCCGCCACATCCGCGACTTGCAGTGTCCCCAGCAGCGGCGCAGCCGCCGATTGTGACGGCAGCACGCGCGGCACAAACACCACCACGGCGATAACCAGTTGCACTGCCAAAACGCCCGCTAAAATTCGATTGCGTCGATTCATGGATTGATACTCCTGAAGTCACCGTCATTGCGAGCGATTCGCCTAACGCGCCCCCGCCGCAAAGCGGCGGACAGGGCGTGTGCGAAGCAATCTCCTTCCTTATCGACGAGAGATTGCTTCGTCGCATCCTTCGACTGCGCAGCAGAAAGATGCTGCTCCGCTCAGGATGCTCCTCGCAATGACGAGATATAAACTTGTTTCCTTGTCTACTTGTCTACTTGATTTACATTCACCAACTCGATCGGCTGTTCGTTGCGACGGCGGTAGTACCACAGCCCGCCGATGCCGATCAATGCCGCGAGCGCGATCGCGTAGTTGACGATCTCCCAGGTCGATTGCTCACGCTGGTCCATCGAGCGTAGAATGCGCGTGGTCGTCCCTCTCGATCGAATCGTCAACAGATCGAGATCCTCCACCGACCAATCGACAGCGTTCTGCATGAATTGCAGATTGTTCAGGTAGCGGTCTTGCGAGACACGCGCTGACAACTGCAGAATCACGTCATCCACAAATTCGCCACTACCGATGACGACCAGGCGCGCTATGTCCGGTGATGATTCAATCAGGCTCGAAGTCTGCGGCGCGGGCGTCGGGGTGGGCGGCGCGTCGGGTGTCGTCGGTGCGGCGGCATCTGTCGCCTGGAGCGGCGACGGTTTGCCCTTGAAGTAACTCTCGAACACGCCGCGCACTGAAACCGCCAGCGGATACGACTGGCGTTCGCCTTCGATCAGGTAACCGACCTCAGGATACAACTGCGTGTTGGGCTGAATGTCCGTGCTGGTGCGCAGCCACGCTTTGTCGGTCGATTTCAACAGCACGCTCGTCTGCCGATTGGCGTTCTTCGCTTCATCAAGTGTGACCGGCGAAGCGAAGTTCACCGTCG
>JACRBO010000797.1 GCA_016219235.1 Chloroflexota bacterium | reverse complement strand
CGAACGCTTCCGGCGCGGCGCCCATCGGCAGTTGGCGGCCGATCAGCATGTCCGTAATCACGAACGAAAAAAACAGACCGACAAACGAGCGCAGAATCACCGGCAGCGGCACATCGCGCAGCGGCCCGCGCACCTGCTGAAAACGCTGCGCAAACTCCAGCATGCGCGGAAAGAACATCTGGAACAGCTGCGGCACGTGTTTGCTCTTGAACTCCACCACTTCGATAAAGATCAGATTTAGAAACTGCGGCTGCTGATCCAGTTTGGCGATCATGCGCCGCGCCGCGTCGCGCACCAGCTCTTCCACCGTATCGCCTTCGGCGATTTGCAGTTCCGGCAGAATCTGTAAAAACTGGTGCCGTTCCATCAACATCGCCACGAAAATATCTTCCTTGCTCTGGAAGTGATTGTAAATACCGCCCAGCGCCAGGCCGGCCGCATCGGCGATGTTGCGCATCGAGGTGGCGTGATAACCCTTGCCGTTGAACAGCGTATACGCCGCCTCAATCAACGCCGCACGGGTGCGATCGCCCTTCGTTTCGACCGCGCCCGATCGGGCCGTCTCCCCAATCGGGTTAGCGAGAGCCGCCGATTTTGTTTTGCGTGCCGCCATCTTTGCCTCCCATAAAAACGAACGAACGACCGTTCATATTTGTACACCCGAAAATCGGCCGTGTCAAGAGGCAAAAAAGAGAAGCAGGAAGCAAGAGGCAGATGCAGGAGGCAGGAGGCAAGATGCTGACGGCAGAAGCGCCGGGGATGTATCAGCGAAGTTGAAGCGGCACGACGGTTGACTGAGCGACCGCTGCCAGAACACGTCGCACGTTTGCGCGCAGTGGCAAGCTAATCAGGTGCGCGGCACAGCCCGACCGGCAATCACTGGCCCCGAAGCCCGGCACCGGGATCGTCGCGCCGGGCAGCGCGGCCAGTGCCTGACTCCACGCGCACTCCAGCCGCGTATCCGATACCGTGTAGAAGCAACTCAACACGTGCGCCTTCGCCCGCAGATAATCGATGTGCCAGTGCAGTGTTCCGTCGCCGCGCAGATGCCGTCCCAGGCGCGATCGCAACCCGCCCGACCCAAATGCGCTGCCGGCGTAGGCATACACGCCCACCGGCAATGGCACTTGCCCCAGACGGCCAATCGTCAGCACTTGCGAGCGCTTTATTTCCAATATGAGCACATAGCTGCCTGACTCGCACGGCAATTGATCAATGCGCATTGCTAATTGGCTCTTCAGTCACCCTATCCATCAGATTCTCTATCGCAATCTGATGGTGGCCACAGGGTCCAGCATCAAAGAGGCGGTTCCACGGACTTATCCTGATCTGAATGCGCAAATTATACTTGGAGTGCGCTTCCACACACTGGCTGTCGGCGGAAGGCTGAAACTAACCATCGACCTGCCGATCCGATGATACTCATCCAGTGAATATGTCGAATATCCCTTATTGTCGTGACATTTTTCACATATTAAAACGTCCGTCCGAGAGTATCCTTATCAGGACAGACTTAGTGTATTTTTGACAGGAGGCCGTATGGTCTATGGTGGCCTGGTTGTGGCGGTGGTGGTCTGCGCCTTTCTGGCGATGCGGGCCAAGCGCCTGTTGTCGTCCGCTTTGTGGTTGGCGGGGTGCAGCGCCTTCGTCTCAATCCTCTTTTATTTGATGGGCGCGGCCGAGTTGGCCGTGATCGAACTCAGCGTCGGCGCGGGTCTGGTAACGGTGCTGTTTGTGCTCGCGATCAGCGTCGCGGGCGAAGATCCGGTCGAGTTGAAATCGATCATCCGCAGGCCGATCGCCGGGGCGTTGGTCCTCATTCCGATCGGCCTGCTCGCTGTCATGATCATCCCCTCGTTGGAAATCGCGCGCGCGACCGGCGAGCCGGCCTTTGCCGAAGTGATGTGGCAGCAGCGCGGCCTGGATGCGCTGGTGCAGAGCGGCCTGATCTTCGCGGCAGTCGTGGGCCTGCTGGGCCTGTTAGCAGATGCGAAAGCGAAAGTTCCCGCCCGGGCGAAGCAACCGCTGCAGACGCCGCAGGCTCAGGCCGGGCACAGCGTCGCCGCGCCGGAGGTGAAAGCATGACCGATCCACAAATCATTCTCGTCGGCGTGATGGGCCTGGTTGGCGTGGGGGTATACGGCTTGCTGATCAGCCGCAACCTGATCAAAGTCATCGTCGCGCTGCAAATCCTGGTCAAGGGCGCGATGCTGGCAATGATCGCGGCCGGTGCAGCCAGCGGGCGCGTCAACCTGGGGCAAAGCCTGGCCGTCACCGTCATCGTCGCCGATACCGTCGTGGCCGTGATCGGGCTGGCGCTGGCGATTCAGATCAAGCGGCGCGTGGGCACGCTGGATGTGAAAGACCTGGGGATGTTGAAGAAGTGATGAGTGAATTGGTAACTGGTTGACTGGTAACTGGTCAACTGGTAACTGGTGACCGGTCAACTGGTTGACCGATTACCGATTGACCGATCACCGATTACCGATTACCGATTGACCGATTACTTATCACGATACGAGGCATCTATGAGCGCAACTCTGATTCTCCTGACAATTGGCCTGCCCTGGCTGGGCGCGGCAGGCGTGTGGTTAGCCGGTGACAAACGCGCGAATATGCAGCACGCCCTGGCCGTGATCTTCTCGGTGGCGGCCGGCGTCGCGGCGCTGTTGATGCTGCCGCAAACGTCGAACGCGGCGGCTGTGTCGATTGAGATGGGCGGCGCGTTTGGCGCGCTCACGTTCACGCCCGATGGATTGGGCGTGTTCCTGACGGTCGTCGCGACGGTCGTCGGCAGCCTGGCCGTGATCTTCTCCGTCGATTACATGCGCGGCGAGGCGCAGTTGGGCCGCTATTACGCGCTGATTCTGCTCTTCATCGGCGCGATGGCGGGGCTGGCGCTGACGGGCAGTCTGCTGTTCCTCTTTGTCTTCTGGGAAATCACCGCGCTGTGCTCATACGCCTTGATCTCCTTCCACAATGATGATCCCAAAGCGGTGGCCGGCGGTATCAAAGCGCTGATCATCACTTCGCTGGGCGGCGTGGGGCTGCTGCTGGGCGCGTTGATCGTGTACGCCAACACGGGCAGCTACCAGATCGCGGATTTTCTGACGAAGGCCGAGGCACTGCCGAAAGAATTGTTGGCCCTGGTCGCGTTTGGTTTCCTCGCCGCAGCCGCGGCCAAGTCCGCACAGTTCCCCTTCCAGACGTGGCTGCCCGATGCGATGGAAGCGCCCACCCCGGTCAGTGCGTTGATCCACGCGGCGACGATGGTGAATGCGGGCGTGTATCTGCTGGCGCGCTTCTATCCGGCGTTTGAAGCCGTGCCCGGCTGGACGACGGCCGTTGTGAGCGTGGGCCTGATCACCGCGTTGATGGCGGCCTGTATGGCCCTGGTCGCAAACGATCTGAAGCGCGTGCTCGCTTACTCAACTGTGAGCCAACTTGGCTACATGGTGTACGCGATCGGGGTAGGCGGCATTTACGCGAGTCAATTCCATCTGCTCAGTCACGCGGTGTTCAAGGCGCTGCTGTTCCTGGCGGCGGGTGCGGTGATCCATGCTGTAGGCACGCGCGACATGCGGCTGATGGGCGGGCTGGGCAAGAAGATGCCGTTCGTGCGCGCGGCATTCGTGATCGGCGCGCTGGCCTTGATGGGGCTGCCCATCCTCAACGGGTTCTGGAGCAAGGAACTTATCCTTGAAGAAGGCTTGAAAGACGGACCGGTGTGGGCATACGTTGGGATGTTGATCGGCGCGGGGATCACGGCGCTGTACACCTTCCGCATGGTATGGCTGGTGTTCTTCGGCAGTGAGCGCAGCCACCTCCACGCGCACGACGCGCAGACGGCGATGAAAGTTTCGCTGGGGCTGTTGTCGCTGGGCACGTTGACGACGTGGCTGTTAGCCGGGCCGTTCAGCGAGCTGTTGCACCATACCTTGCCCTTCCACGAGATTCACGCGCTGCCGACCGGCGAGATTCTGCAGGAAGTGATCTCGCTGCCGACGCTGATCGCGCTGAATGCGGTGGCTGTCGGCCTGATCGT
>JACRBO010000796.1 GCA_016219235.1 Chloroflexota bacterium | reverse complement strand
GCTTCGCCGCGCACATCGCCCAACTCGCGATAGATGTCCAGCGCGGCTTCGGCCAGCGCGCGGGCCTGCGCCATTTCGGCTCGCCACGAAACGAGATTGGCCGCAGTATCCAATGCCCTGGCGCGCAGCATGGTGTGTGGCTGAGCGGCGGGCAGTTGCAGCAGTTGCAGCAACTTATCGGCCAGCGCGTTGATCGGCCCGTAGCGCGAGACGAATTCATAAATGGCCGTGGCTAAGCGCAAGCCCCCTTCTACCTCGCCGTCCACCGACCAGTCCAGCGCGGCGTGCAGGTTGTCCACGTCGTCCTTCAACCGATTCAACCACTGCGCTTGCTGCGGCCCGCGCAGTTCCGGCTCCGCGCGTTCGGCCAACCGTACAAAATAGTCCAGATGCCGATCCCACACGCAATCGACGTCGCAGAAGTCCGACATCTTTTCACGCGCATATTGCCGGATGGTTTCCAACAATCGATAGCGCACGTGACCGTGTTCGGTCCCTTCGGCGATGACGAGCGATTTGTTCACCAGCTGCGTGATCAAATCCAACACGTCGTCGGGCTGGATCAACCCCGTGGCGTCCTCATCCGCCCCGATCGCTTCCGCGGCCTCCAACGTCCAGCCCCCGGCAAACACACCCAGCCGCCGCAGCAGGGCACGTTCGGCGTCAGTCAGCAGGTTGTAACTCCAGTCCATCAGGGCGCGTAAGGTCTGTTGACGGGGCAGCGCCGTGCGACGGCCGCCGGTGAGCAAACGAAAGGCGTTGCCCAATCGCGCGGCGATTTGATCGGCGCTGACTACATTCACGCGGGCGGCGGCCAACTCGATCGCGAGTGGAATCCCATCCAGCCGATGACAGATCTGCGCGATCGCGCCCGCATTCTCCGCAGTGATGGCGAACTCCGGCAAGGCTAATTGTGCCCGATCGACAAACAACTGCACGGCTTCATACTGCGTCAGCGTTTCGATGGGCGGCAGTTGATGCAGATCGGGGATGGCGAGCGAGGGCACGCGAAACGCCGCTTCGCCGGCGATGCCCAGCTGTTCGCGGCTGCTGGCGAGAATGGTCAAATCCGGGCAGGCGTGCAGCAGCGTCTCGACCAGCTGGGCGCTGGCTGTCACCAGATGTTCGCAATTGTCCAGCAGCAGCAGCGTCTTGCGGCCGCGTAAATAATCGATGAGGGTGGTCACGAGCGAGCGGCCTGATTCTTCGCGCAGGCCCAATGCCGTCACAGCCGTTTGCGGCACCAGCGCCGGATCAGCAATGGGGGCCAATTCGATCAACCACACGCCCTGCGGATAATCGGCCAGCAACTCCTGGCCTACTTGCAAGGCCAGGCGCGTCTTGCCGCAGCCGCCCGATCCGGTCAGCGTCACCAGACGCGACGTAGTGGTGTGCAGTAGATGTTTGACTTCGGTGATCTCGCGTTCGCGCCCGATAAATGTAGTAAGTTGGCGAGGCAGATTATTCGTGGCGGGCGGCTTAATCTCGATCGGTGCGCGGCCATTCCCGGCGGCCCGCTCACTGCGCGAGAGTTGTTCGTACAGGGCGCGGGTCGCTTCAGATGGTTCAACGTCGAGTTCGCGGCGCAACGCTTCGAGACAGCGTTGATATGCAGCCGACATGCTGGCGCGATCACCGGCGGCGCTGTAGGCCGTCATCAACGCTCGATACGCGGGTTCCGGCACACTCCCTACTGCGATCCAGCGTTCGGCCCACTCGATCACGGCGGGCCAGCGTCCTTCGGCCACCAATCGATCGAGCAGCAGCGTCAGTTTGTGTTCGTAGACCGCTTGCAGTCGCTCGCGTTCGGGCATTACCCATTCGTCGTAGAAGCCCGGCAGCAGCTCGCCGTGATAGACCTCGACACTGCGCAGGAGATCATCGGTACCGGTGCTGGCCGCTATCGCCTGTTCCAGCACGGCGACATCCAGCGTGTAATCGGCTTCGGCGTCAAAGGCGACGGTGAGATCGTCGGCGACAAGATAATCGCGGGTGGTGGTTGGCAGCGCTTTGCGAATGCGCCACAGCGCCTGCCGCAGATAGCTGCGGGCATTGGCCTCGGTCGCGTCGGGCCACAACAACCCGGCCAACCGCTCGCGCCGATAAGCGGTGCCGGGCCTCAGCGCAAGATAGGCCAGCAGCGACTGGGCCGGTCGGGATGGAAGATCGATCGGGCGGTTGTCCAGCCGCAGATTGAATTGTCCCAGCAGTCTGAGTTCAAGCATCGGAGTCTCTGATCAAGCGAGCGTGAGGTTCAACGTCCCAAGTATATCACCCCTTTGTCGACCAGAAAATCGCTCGAAACATACGCCGCCACATACGGTGAAAAGATACCTCATTGCTATAGTAGAGCCAGAAAATGCAATTCGGTAACAGTCAATTCAGGATCAGGAGGTTCACATGAACGGCAACTTTGGATTGATACAGCAGGTCACGGATGCTGAGCTGGGACGCCTGTGGAGCCAGTCAAAGCAGGCTCGCCACACCCCGGCCGACAGGTCGCAAATCGAAACACGGGTCTGGCTGTGGCAGCACAAGACGTTGTTCTCGGCGATAGGGGCGTTAGTCTTAGCCGGGTTGTTGATCGCCGGCGGGACGAGTGCTTAGCAACCCGGCGCGGCACAGTACGCCATAAGCTGTACGCGTTGAACGTCCATTTGACCGACGAACAGTTGGCCACGTTGAACGGCGCTTCGGCGTAAAGCCCCTCACTTGAGTACGGGCGACCGGGCAGGTCGCCCGTTTTGTGTGGGTATAACGCAAAACTGTTGGGCGCGCTCAAGGTGGTCCGGGCTGCTCGCGATGGATTGCCAAATCCATCGCCCCCAGACGCCGGATTTGGCATGCCCTTCGGGCAGCGGCAGGAGCGGCGAAAAGTCACCAACACATTTGCGTTATACTCTTTTTGCGCCGCGCCTTTGTGGAAGTCATCGCCGCGTGTTATAATCACGCGCGATGCGTAACCTCTGCCTGTTTCTCCTCGGTGTGTTCGTCTTGACAGCCTGCGGTCGCCCGGCCAGCGCGCAATCTTCCTCATCCGGCGACGGGCAAACGATCGAAAACATCGGCTCCGATACCATTGTCAACCTGGCGCTGGCGTGGGCTGAGGCCTATCAAACCGTGCAGCCGGCCGTGCGCATTTCCGTGTCGGGCGGCGGGTCGGGCACTGGCATCGCCGCGCTCGTCAACGGCACGACCGATATCGCCAATGCCAGCCGCAAGATCAAAGCCGAAGAAATCGCCGATGCGCAAAAGAACGGCATCGAACCATATGAGATCGAGATCGCGCGCGACGCGATCGGGGTGATTGTAAACCCCGCCAATCCAGTCGAACAGCTGACCCTTCAGCAAATCTCGGACATCTACAGCGGCCAGATCAAGAACTGGCAGGAATTGGGCGGCGACGATCGGCCGATCGTGTTG
>JACRBO010000795.1 GCA_016219235.1 Chloroflexota bacterium | reverse complement strand
CGCAGGCGATTTTTGGGGCGGCTGGACCAGCAAACGCCAGAGCGTGTACAGCGTTATCGTGTCGTCGCAGATCGTAGGGCTGCTGCTATTCGTAACGCTGGCTGTCTTATCAAATGAGCGCGTGCCACCGATGGGCGACATGGCGTTGAGCGCCGTCGCCGGGCTGGCGGGCGCGATCGGCATTCTGGCGCTGTATCGCGCCCTGGCCGAGGGGCGCATGGGCATCGCCGCGCCGGTGTCGGCAGTCGTGGCCGTCGCCCTGCCCGTGGTCGCGGGCTTTGTGCTGGACGGCGCGCCGTCGATATGGCAGTTCGCCGGATTTGGGCTGGCCTTGATCGCCGTGTGGCTCATCTCGCGCACGGCGGGCGCACGACTGAACTGGCGCGAGTTAAGTTTGCCCATTATCGCGGGCGTGAGTATTGGTGTGTTCTTCGTCCTGATCGGCCATGTCAGCGATCGGGCGGTGTGGTGGCCTTTAGTCACCGTCCGCACGGTATCGTTGAGCACGTTGACCATCGTCGCCACCGTGCAGCGTCAGCCGCGCCTCGTCGAACAACGCTACTGGCTGTTGGTTGCGCTCGTCGGCGCGCTGGAAGTAGGCGGCAATGCCTTCTTCGCGCTGGCCGGGCAAGTGGGTCGATTGGACGTGGCCGCTGTGATCTCGTCGTTGTATCCGGCCACGACCGTGTGGCTGGCGTGGGTGATTTTGAAAGAGCGCTTATCGCGCCAGCAGTTAATCGGAGTGGTCGCCGCGCTGGCGGCAATTGTGTTAATTTCGATCTGATACTCTGGGAGGAACATTATGAAACGTGCGGGGGCATTCATCTCGATCGGTTTTCTGGCCCTGGCGGCCTGTCAAACTCCGACGCCAGCGGCGCCGGCGGTCACGGCGACTGCGCGTCCAATCGTGGCGGCTACAGTCACCGTCGCACCATCCACTGCGCCAACTTCGACCTCAGCGCCGACGGCTACGGCTGAAGCAACACTTACGCCTGCGGCGGAAGCCACCGCCACGGCGACACCCACTGCTGAGTCAACTCAACCGGCAATCCCAACTTCAACTTCGACTCCAACAACACCGGCCATCCCTGCGACGCGGAAGGTGTTTGTCAATGCTGACGATGTGAACTTCCGCGACGGGCCGAGCACCGCAGCGAATATCATCCTGGTGTTGGCGCAAGGCGCGGCGCTCACCGCCATCGATCAACCCACCGCGCCCGACGCGGGCGGCATCGCCTGGCAGAACGTGCAGACCGACGGTGGCCGATCGGGCTGGGTAGCCGCGCAATTGCTATCGGCCGCGACAGCGACGCCTGCACCTACGCCGCCGCCAGCGCCGTCGGGCACACCCGTTGTCACTCCCGTCGCGGACGCCGGCTACGTGTATGTGGCGTCTGTCGACGGCTTGAACATGCGGGCGGATCATTCCGCCTCGTCGAGCGTCGTCACACAGTTGGCAAACGGGCAGCGCTTGCAGACCAACGGGCTGGGCTTTGGTCCCGACGATCAGGGCCTGAAGTGGCTCAACGTCAAGACCGAGGATGGCACATTAGGCTGGGTGGCGGCCGATTACGTCTCAACCGAGGTGCCGTCAGTCAAGCCGGCCGATCCGCCCGCCAACGAACAGGCCATTGCCGCCGAATTGCTGCGACGCACCAATGCGTTGCGCCAGCAAAACGGCCTGCCGCCGTATGCGGTCGATCCCGGCTTGACGACGTTGGCGCTGGCTCACAGCGAATACATGTCGCAAAATGGCTTGACGCACAACGATGCCCAGGGACAGACGGCCTCCAAACGATTGGCCGGTCATGGCTATGGCGGCCGCCCTACCGAGAACATCTACTACAGCGGCGATTTCGAAGATGCCTGGAATTACTGGTCAATCGATGTGCCGCATTTGCAGAACCTGCTGAATCCCGTCAACACCGTCATCGGTATTGGCGTGATGAAGGTAGGTTTCATCTACTACCTGACGCAAGACTTTGCCATTCCACCGCAGTGAGGGGCCGTTGGCTGTGAGTCCGTCCGTGTCGCCCGTCATTCGCACACCCGATCAGCGCTTGCGCGTGTTCGTGAGTTCCACGCTGCAAGAAGTGGCCGACGAGCGCAAAGCGGCGCGTCAGGCCATCGAGCATCTGCGCCTGGCGCCGGTGATGTTTGAACTGGGCGCGCGGCCCCATCCACCCAAAGATCTGTATCGCGCCTATCTCGATCAGAGCGACATCTTTCTGGGCATCTACTGGCAGCGCTACGGCTGGGTCGCACCCGATATGGACATCAGCGGCCTTGAGGATGAGTGGCGTTTGTCGGGCGATCGACCCAAGTTGATTTATATTAAAGCCCCCGCGCCTGAGCGTGAATCTCGGCTGAAAGAACTGCTCGATAAAGTCCGCAACGACGATCGCGTTTCGTACAAGCCCTTCTCCACACCCGATGAATTGCGCGATCTGATCGAAAACGATCTAGCGTTGTTACTCACCGAGCGCTTTGCAAT
>JACRBO010000791.1 GCA_016219235.1 Chloroflexota bacterium | reverse complement strand
CGTATCTGTTGCGCGCCATCCACGAGCATCCGCCCGGCTATTACGTACTGCTGGCCGGCTGGATTCAATTGGTCGGCGATAGCGAAGTGGCGCTGCGCTGGCTGTCGGTGTTTATCGGCACGCTCAGCATTCCGTTGATGTATCGCCTGGCGCGCGCGGCGCACGGCGCGCTGGCTGGCTGGCTGGCGGCACTCATTTTGACCGTCACGCCGGTGCACATTTTTTACTCGCAAAACGCGCGAATGTATGTGCTGCTTAGCGCGCTGGCCGTGGTAAGTTGGTGGCTGATCTTGAAGTTGCAGCGGGCCGATCGGCCCCGCAACTGGCTGGCGCTGGCGGCGGCGTGTTTTTATGGCTTGGGCACACACTATTACATGGGGTTAGTGATTGCTTCGCAAGCGGTGTATTTGGGCCTGACGTGGCGGCAGAATAAACGCTTGTTTATCAAGTGGCTGATCTGGCTGGGTGTGCCGCTGGGGGCGGCTGCGCTATACGTGCTGAGCTCGTCCGGTGTGATGGCTACCCTGCAGACCATGTTTGAGGCGGGCTTAGGCTCTGCGGTGACGGTTGGCAGTTTGCGCGCGCTGGCCGCCGATCTGGTCTTTGGTCCGCACGGGAATCTGGGCATTGCGGTCTGGCTGATCGTGCTGGCGGCGGTGGGGCTGGGTGTCGGGGTGGCGCTGCGGGGCCGATCGGGCCGATCAGATCGATCGGGTGTGCCGCGCTCGATCGGCGTATTGCTAGCGTGCGCGATCGTCGTGCCGCTGGTGCTGGTCTGCCTAGCGCCCGAAACATTGGCCGTCCGCTATGTGCTGTTTCTGGTTTTTCCAATGATCCTGGCGCTGGTGATCGTGATTGAGTGGCCGCAAACCATCGCGCTGCGCCAGCCGCGCTGGCGGCCCGTGTTGGTTGCAGCTTCGGCGGTGTTGCTGCTGACGCTGCTGGCGCTGAATGTTTCGCGTTTGCCCAATCACTATCAGGCGCTAAACAGCGATTATGGCCGCACGGTCCGGTTTGTGTGCGCCAACTATCGGCCCGGCGATGGCGTGATCTTTTACGGCCCGTGGCAAGTGATTATGCAGTATTACTATCCGATTGGGCCTGTGCCATATCTGTATTTGCCGCCGCAAGCACCGCCTGTACTTGATCCCGTAGCGACTGAGCCGCAATTGGCCGAATGGCTGCGAACCTACCGGCGACTGTGGGTAATTCCGGTGTCGGTGCCGCCGGCCGATCCGGCACGCTTTGTAACAACCTATCTCAATCAGGCTGCGCATCAGGCGCTTGACCAGCCGAACGTGGCGTTGTATTACGCGCCGACGCTGACTTTGACCACCATCGCGCCGGCGCTGATGTTTGATGACGAACTCGAACTGGCCCAGCTTGAGATGGCTGCCGGTCCGATCGCGGCCGGTGACGCGCTGGTGACAACCCTAACCTGGCGCGTGCGCCAATCACTGCGCGACGCAATTCAAGTCACGCTGGACGTGATCGATCAAGCGGGCCAGGTCTGGGGCCAGCGGATTTATCAAGCGGGTGAAGACACGCTAGCTGCGGGCCAGCCGCTGATCGATCGTCAGGCCGTTCCGATCGGACTTGGCGCGCCGCCGGGCGAGTATCGATTGCGCGTCACGGTTCAGTGGGTTTCATCCGGTAAACTTCTGGCAGTGCGTGATCAACCTGATCCCGATCGCGCAGTGCTGGCGACCGTGCAAATGGTCACGCCCGATCACCTGATTGCCGACGATCAAGTTCCGGGTGTGCACGTTGACGCGCAGGTTGGCCCCGGCCTGCAATTGATCGCCTATCGCTTGCCGGCCGATCAATTTGTGCAGGCGGGCGTGGTGCCCGTGACCTTGTACTGGCGGGCGTTAGCGGGCGATCGGCCTGCGCGGGTGGATGTCGCGTTGACCGGGCCGGACGACGCGCCAGTCGATGTGTCGAGCGGGCCGCTGGGACCGGCATGGTATCCGGCCGATCGCTGGCGCACTTCAGAAGTGATTGCGACCAGCACGGCGCTGCGCATTCCGTCACGTGGGACGCCGGGCACGTACACGTTGAGCGTGTCGGCGCGCGATGAGGGCGAACACCCGATCGAGATCACGGGGACACTGAAGCAACCAGGATTTTTGTGGCTGTGGACCGATCGGGCCATCGCCCAGCATCCGTCGTGGCCGTTAGGCAGCCTGACGGTGGCCGCGCGCGATCGGGTTTTCGATCGGCCCGTTGTTCAAACACTATTGACGGTCAAATTCGGTGATGAGTTGCAGCTCATTGGATACGCTCTCGATGTCAGCGACGCGCGGCCAGGCGGCCGACTGCGAGTGACGTATGTCTGGCAGGCGTTGAAATCGATCGAGCGGAATTACGTGGTCTTCAATCATTTGCTGGATGTGGCCGGCACACAACGCGGTCAGCAGGACAGCATGCCCGTGGGCGGCCTGAATCCAACGCCGTTCTGGCAAGCGGGCGAGTACATTCGTGATGAATATGTGATTGAGATTGCGCCGGAGGCTGCGGCGGGCGGCTACACGCTGGATTTTGGCTGGTATGACAGCGACACCGGAGTGCGCCTGCCGGCTGTCGGCGCGGCCGGCGAACGTTATCGCGATGACATCGTTAAGCTGCCTCATATCGCTCGCTAACGACGGGCTAACCACATGGGCGTATTACTTCGGCTAAAGGTCAATCTGCGGGTCATTGTCGCCGCCTATTTGGCGCTGGGCGTGATGTACAGCGTGGCGTCGCCGATTTTTGAGGCTCCAGATGAATCGAATCATTTCTTTGTGATTCAATACATCCGCGAGACGGGACGCTTGCCCGTTCTGGAAGCCGGGGCTGAGACCTTGCACGTCCAGGAAGGCGGCCAGCCGCCCCTTTATTATCTGTCTGCGGCACTGCTGACCGCCTGGATTGATACTAGCGCCGCGCGCGACAGTCTGCGCCCGAACCCTTTCGTTAACATTGGCAACCCGGGCCGGCCCAACAACAAGAATCACTATATCCATACTGCGGCTGAAGATTTTCCCTATCAGGGGACGGCCTTAGCGGTTCACGTTGTACGGTGGCTGTCGATCGGTCTGGGTCTGATCACGGTCGTTGCTACCGCGGCCACTGCGCGCCGGCTTTTTCCCGATCGGAGATCAGTGGCGCTGTTGGCCGCCGCGCTGGTGGCATTCAATCCCCAGTTTATCTACTTGAGCGCGTCAGTGAACAACGACAATGCCCTCATTGCATTGGCGGCTTGCAGCCTCTACTTGCTGGCGCGACTGTGGCGCGGCGATCGATCGAGGCGAATCGTATTGACCTTGGGAGCGGTTATCGGGTTGGCGGTCCTAGCCAAACTTGGCGGCCTAATTCTGCTCGCGTTTGCCATTGCGGTTATTGGCTATTTGGCGGTGACACGCCGCGCGTGGCGCTGGAGTTGGCAAGCAGTTGTCACGCTGATGATTCCCGTCGTGATCGTGGCTGGCTGGTGGTTCGCGCGAAATATCCAGCTATACGGCGATTTGACGGGAACTCGCCTGATGGTCAATCTGTTGGGCGGAGAGCGCACGAATATAACCGTAGCCGAGATTATCTCCGAACTGCCTAGCCTGTGGTTCTCGGCCTGGGGAGTATTTGGGTGGTTCAACTTTCAACTGCCCGACTGGGCGTTTGCCATCTATACGGCGCTGGTGGCTGGCGCGTTGGTGGGCGGCGGTCTAGCACTTCGACAACAACGACGTTATGCTCGGCGCCAAATTGAGCCGATTGCCGCGCTCGCGATCTGGACGAGTCTGGCCTTCGCCGGGGTGTTGTATTGGGAAACTTTTGTGCCTGCTTTTCAGGCCCGGTTGGTGTTTTCGGCCTTGCCTGCCATGGCGATACTGCTGGCGCTGGGCCTAATCCGCTTACTGGATCGGGTTAAGATATGGGGGCCGGCTGGCCTGGGCGTGGTATTGTTTGCGACTGCGGCCTGGACACCGTTTGGTGTTATCGCGCCGGCCTATGCCATACCACGCACGATCACGTTGGCTGACATTCCGGTCGGTGTGAAGCGAGTAAACGTCGATTTCAATCAGACCGTTCGATTGATCGGCGGATACGCCGAGCCGCGCACGCTTCAGGCCAACGATTTTGTGACAATCCGATTGTATTGGCAGGCACTGCGTCAATCCGATCGGGATTACGTGGCCGTGGTGCGTTTGTTGGGCCGGGATTTGGAGCGGATCGGTGGTGATGATCTGTATCCGGGCGCCGGCAACTATCCAACCGATCTATGGCAAGCGGGTGAGATTCTGGCGGATACCGTTGTGCTGCGCGTCAAGGCCGCGGCGCGCGTACCGACGCGAGTCCGAGTGGCAATTAGTTTGCGTGACAGGCAGATGAGACAGAGGATAACAGTAACCGCGAGTGATGGCACTGCTTTGCCCGCGCTCGTCGTCGTTGACGAGCTACGACTCGCACCCGGTGAGCCACCAGCTGCGCCGGAGCAGCCGACCCAGTATCGATTCAGCGAGGTGATCGATCTGATCGGTTATGACGCACCACGGATCGATGCGGATCGGCAAACGGTTGTTTATCGATTATACTGGCGCGCGGTGAGCCAGCCTGTTGCCGACTATACGGTGTTTGATCATATACTGGACGGCAATGGCGGGCTAATTGGCCAGGGCGACAGTGAGCCGTTTGACGGCGACTATCCAACTTCGATCTGG
>JACRBO010000806.1 GCA_016219235.1 Chloroflexota bacterium | reverse complement strand
TTGTTGCCCATGTTGCAAGACGTGACGCTGTTGTTCTGCGGGCGCGGCGATGCGCGGCAGGTCTTTGGCATCGATGGTGAGCCGGCCAACATCGTGCGGCAGTTGGGCGAACTAACGCCCGCGCAATACATCGTCACGTCGTTGTCGGGCGAAGGCTTGATCGGGTGGGACCGGCACGAGTTTTATCGCGAACCCGCGCGCGAAGTGGTGATCCTCGATCGGATCGGTGCGGGCGACGCGATGGTGGCCGGCGTGCTGCACGGCTGGCTGCAAGGCGACTTCGCGAAGGGCCTGCGCTATGGCGCATTGACGGCGGCGCTGGCGCTCAGTCAATACGGTGATCAAGTGATCACCACGCGCGACGAATTGGAGTCGATGTTGGACGCGGGTTCAGCGGATATTGTGCGGTAACGCCTCACCTCCAACCCCCAATCCCGAAATCGCATCCTGAGCGCAGCGCAGCGAAGTCGAAGGACGATTTCTGGAGAGGGGGAGCGGCCAACTCCCCTCTCCTGAGAACTGCTGTTGTTCTCAGGAGAGGGGCCGGGGGTGAGGCAGGAGGCGATATGAAAATTGCAGTGGGCACCGATCACGGTGGTTATTCGCTTAAACAAGTGGTCATCGATGAAGTAACGAAGTTGGGACACGCGGTGGTTGATCGCGGCGCAGTCGCTTACGACGCGAAAGATGATTATCCCGATTACGCCCGCGCGGTCGGTCTGACCGTGCAGCGCGGCGAGGCCGAGCGCGGCATCATGATCTGCGGCAGCGGCGTAGGCGCGAGTGTGGCCGCCAACAAGGTGCGCGGCGTGCGGGCCGCGCTGTGCCACGATACCTACTCGGCGGCGCAGGGCGTCGAACATGATGCGATGAACGTCTTGTGTCTCGGTGCGCGCATCGTCGGCGATGAGCTGGCCCGATCGTTGGTGCGAGCGTTCGTCAGCGCGCAGTTCTCCACCGATCCACGGTTTCAGCGTCGCCTCGATAAGGTCATCGCCATCGAGCGCGAGCAAGCTTAGGCCGCGCCCATGATCTTCTTGCTGATCCTCGCGGTGGTGCTGGGCGCAGCGATTTCGATCTACATGCCCATGAATGGCGCCATCGCCAAAGTCGCCGGCTCGCCGATCGTGGCGAACGTGTTGTTTTACTTCGTCGGCCTGCTGACTTCGCTGGCGCTGCTGGGTGTGTTTGGCGATGTTCGCGCTATTCTCAAATTGAAGAACCTGCCCCCGTTTCTGTTGCTCACCGGCGTCATGAGCGCGTTGATGGTCCTGGGCACGATCTTTCTACTACCTCAATTGGGCGCAAGCAAGTTATTCCTGCTGCAGATCGTCGGCCAGATTATCATGGCGATGATCGTCAGTCACTTCGGGCTGCTTGAGTCGCCGCAAGACCCCATCACGCCGCAGAAGTTCATCGGGGCCGCGTTGCTCATCGCCGGCGCGATTATCACCGTCGCGCGGTTTTGAACTCGACTCGATCGATTCGTAGCTGGATCAAGACCACGGCCCGATCGCTCGATCGGGCCGTGGTATATCGTGCCTGGCTTGCGGCGGTCGTTAGCGCACAAACCCCAGCGCCAGCAGAATCACGCCCGCCAGCATACCCGCGTAGACGAAGAACTGTGTAAGCGGATAGGTGTAGCTGGTGATCTTCTCGCCGTTGTCCATGACCAGCCAGCGCATTTCAAAGTAGGGGCGCATGGCGCGTCGATACCAGCCAAACGCCTTGCCGCGTCGCCCCACCAGCTTATCGGCTTTGAGCCAGCCGAAGAGAAATTCCACAATGCCCAGCGGCTGACGGTAATCGACCGTGATGTAGCCGCTGTTGTCCTGCAATACAAGGTCTTCGCTATAGAACAGACCGGGTACGCCGCGCCCTATGATCTCGCCTTCCAACTGACAAGCAATCGGTCGCACGGGTGATACTTTGACCTCACTGATGAGGGAGTTTACGGTCCGCGCTTCGTCAAAGTTGTGCCGATAGATGATGCGGCGTTGCAGCCACCACGTGAGACACGTAATCAGCAGACCTGCGCCCGCAACGGCCATGACACTTTGTTCCATCGCAATCGCGGCGAGTACAGCCAGACCGCTGGCGATCAGCGCGAGGTTGGGCAGATACTTGACGACCAGATCGACGGCGAATTCGTCCCAGTAACTTTCCGGCGGCTTGGTATCCAGCTTGAGGCGCGGAATCTGGCCGATGGCCTCACTCTGTTGGCCCAGCGCCCGAATGCGCTTGGCGGCTAATGGGTGGGTCGAACTTAACTCGAAGAAGAACGCCCACGGATTCCACAAGTCCCACTTCATGGCATTCTGCATGGAGTCCAGCGTCACTGTGCCGCTCGCGGCCCCGGCCAGCGCCAGCCCTTGAGCGGCCTTGGGATCGAAAATGCCGAAGGCGCGCGCCGCGTTGAGGCGGATGTCGGCCCCTCGGTCTTTCTTATCTCGAGGCGCAGTCGCCAGGCCATAGGCCACCTTCACCAGCGCACTCGACAACGCGTTGGGATTGCCGGTCACTTCGGCGGCAAACTGATCGGCGTAGTATTCGCGGACGCGCGACAGCAGCAGGGCGATGAACTGGCTGACGATGTAAGCCACGTAGGATACGACGCCCACGACCGCCAGATACGCGCCCTCTTTGTTGCGGCCCCGTGAGATCGAGAAGCGATACAGCACATACAGGATCAGCGGGATGGCCGCGGCCACCGTCATCACGACGAAGTCCCAGTGGGCGATGTGGCCCAACTCGTGCGCGACAACCGCCTGATATTCTTCGCCGTCCAGCAGTTCCAGCAGGCCGGTTGTGACGACCAGCCGCGCATCGCCGGGATAGTGCCCGAAGGTGAAGGCATTGGGATTACCATCGCGGATGACACCGAAGCGTGGATGTGGAATCTTGCGATCTTCACACACCCGATCGATAAACACGGCCAACGCGGGACTCACCGTTTTAGGATCGCGCCACTCGATCTTGTAGATCAGTTGCAGGATCCACGGGCCTAGCAAATACTGTAGGAACAGGATGCCCAGCGCGAAGACGATCGCGAAACCGACCGGCGCGTCGATGGCCGTCAGCACGACCATACCGATGGCGAACAGCAGGCCGAACATCAACGACAGGACCAGCACCGATCGCAGCAACAAATTGGCCATACCTTGCCTCCTTGAACATCACGGGCTGATTGATTGTGATCGACCATTCCGATGGCTGCATTATACGCCCACTCACCCGGCGCATGCCTGATGCTTGTCGGACGGTCACCAGGCGCTCGAAACTTACGATGTCGACGATACATGCCATAGTATGCGCGAGATCGGCCGAAAGTTCATGCGGCGAAGGGCGGATTTGGGCCGCCAGCCTCCGCCCGTTGCTCCAGTCGATGTGAGGATACGAACGCGGTGACCGCGACCTCAAGTGTGCGCATCAGGCCAGGTCAAGCGCCGCGCCGCCCTCGATCGCTGCTTTCAACCGCTGCGCAAAGCGGGCAGCCGGCGCACCATCAACGATGTCGTGGTCAAAGGTGATGGTGAGATCGAGGTATTCGCGAATCACGATCTGCTCGTCAACCACACCCGGTTTCTTAGTCAGGCCGCCCACCGTCAGGCCCAGCGTATGCAGCGGCAAAAAGGCCACACCCCAGCCGCTGCCCTGCCCGAACATACCCACCGACGTCACCAGGCACGTGCCCGCATACTGCTTAAACCGCCGCGGATTTTTGACCAAAAACCAGTAGAAGACATCGCGCGTGAACGCGGGCAGGTGCGGCGCGAGCCGCATCAAACTCGATCGCTGTTCGCTGCGCTCGGGCCGCGCCTGAACCGATCGGATCTCGTCGTGAATCGAACGCACCGATCGGGTGTTGGCGGCCCGGATGATGTGCGGCAGCGCCACGCCGCCACGCTCGGTCTCGATCAATGTGACGACATCGACTTCATCAAACACAATCAAACGGTTGCGCCAATCCCGATAGCCCTGCACACGCCGATCGAGATCGATAGCGGCCGCCAGGCTGCGCACGATGTAGGCTGTAAACGAGCGGCTTTCGCCGGTCTGCTGTTTATGATCGCGCAGCCGTTGGCGTACCGGCGTCACATCGAGTTCGAGCAAGCCGTGAATCAGGTGCCGGCGGCTGCCTAGGCGGCCCGCGTCGATCACCGTCTGGCGCGCGACTGGAAATGGCAGTTGAGTGTATGTCGAGGTGGGTTTCATCAGCGATCCTTTACGGTGTCTCACTTCTTCACAACCTTAAGCAGCGCCTGACTTCACGCGCCACAGCTATTCTACTCGATTACACTCACTGAGCATACCAGATGCCGACCTCGTGCGACGAGGTTCAACCGCCGACAAAACCTAAACACCCGATGGATCCCTGTGCTCCATCGGGTGTTTGTTGTCTGAGATCGGCTGCGACTTATTCGCGGCTGCCCGTCCCGACTTCTGATCTGGGATTCGTTAGGAATCGTCTCACAGCTGTGGCAGCAATTGATCAACGCGCCAGCCAGCCGCCATCGACCGGCACGATCGCGCCCTGCATATAGTCGGACGCAGGCGAGGCCAGAAACACGATCGCTCCCTTGAGATCATTCGGTGTGCCCCAGCGGCCTGCCGGGATCCGATCGAGAATGGCCGCGGATCGATCGGGGTCGGCGCGCAGCGCCGCCGTGTTATCCGTCGCCATGTAGCCGGGCGCGATGGCATTGATGTTGATGTTGTGTTTGGCCCATTCATTCGCCAACGCGCGTGTGAGGCCCGCGATGCCGCTCTTGGCCGCGGTGTACGACGGCACGATCACACCGCCCTGAAACGACAGCATCGACGCGACGTTGATAATCTTGCCGCCGCCCTGCGCCACCATCACGCGCCCCGCCGCCTGCGATAGAAAGAACGCCGCCTTCAAGTTGATGTGCAGCACGTCATCCCAATCGGCCTCGCTGAACTCGAGCGCGGGCGCGCGGCGGATGATGCCGGCGTTGTTGACCAGAATATCGAGCCGTCCCAGCGCAGTCACGCTGCCGTCGATCACCTGTTGCAGCTCGGCTACTGTGGCCGATCGTAAATCGCACGTGACTTGATGAAAGCGGCACCCAAGCGCGGCGACCGCTTGCCCGGTCTGATCGCTTTCACGGCGATCGAACGCCACGATATCCGCGCCGGCCTCGGCCAATCCGATCGCAATCGCCTGTCCCAGGCCCTGCCCCGCGCCGGTGACCAATGCCACACGGCCATCCAATCGAAACAGATCGAGGATCATGAGAAGCCTCTCTTGGTGCAAATTCCAGTTTCATTTGCGACTTCGCTCCTGCTGGATGGTCACATCCAGCAGACCCAAAGGCGGATGTGACCATCCGCCGGGAGCAGATACACCATAAATCAACTGGGAAATTGATCTAATGCCCCAACTCTTTCAACATCGCCACTGTGCGACTGACCCAGCCCAACGCGGGATCATCCACCGTCGCCTGGACACGCTGATTGCCCGCGAGGAACCACAGATAGTAAGTGGTGTAGCCCGGCGCACTGACCACCGTGTGATAACCGCGCGGCAGCATGTGCAGGCTGTTATCGCGCACGGTGAAGTTTTCTTCTTCGCCTTCTTCGTTGTAGTAATGACAAATGCCAAAGCCGTCGGCCGGATTGACTTTGAAGTAATACATCTCTTCGTGATACGCCTCACGCGGCAGATCATCGACTTGATGTTTGTGCGGCGGATAGGTGCTCCAGTTGCCGCTGGGCGTAAAGGTTTCGCCGACGATCAGTCGACGCGCGGGCAATTCAGGTTGAGCGGCCAGCGTGAGGATCTGATGGAAGTTGCGCTTGAAGTTGGCCGCGCCCCACGCGCCGGTCGCCACTTGCGACGGCGCGATCACATACGGTGCGATAGCGGCATCGCTGGGCGCACCGGGCAGCGCAATTTCGGCGGCGCTTTCGGCCTGAATGCTGAACTTCGCGCCGGCTGGAATGTAGACCGAATGCGGCTTGCCCGCGAAGACATTGGGGCGGCCGCCCACTTTCTCGAAGCGCTGGCCGTTGAGGTTAAACGTGGCCTTGCCACCCAATATCACCGCCAGTAGCTCGCGGCCGGGCGTCTCGGCTTCGTAAGTCTCGCCCGCTGCGAGTTTAAGCAGGCTGAAATCAAGCAGCTGGCAGGCGTTATGCGGTGGCTTATTCACACCCGGTTTAGCGGTTAGCAGCGCGTGGTATTTCATCGGTTAGTCTCCTTCTTCAGTAGGGCGGCTTTCCGTAGCCGCCGCAAGTGGCGCGTATGGCGGCATCGGCCCACCCGCGCAAAGCGCGGGGCATGGGCAAACGCGCCCTACGATTCCCGACAAAGCCGGGAGCGCCAATGGTTATTTCGCTGAAGCGCGGGCGGTCTTTACCCAACTCACACATCGAGCGGTCGTTGCGGCCAGATCGTCAAACGCTTTGGCCTTGATCAGCTGCGCCGTGATGAGCCTGCTGCCCAGCCCGACGGCCGCCGCGCCCGCTTTGATCCATTCACTTATGCTGGCTTCGGTCGCATCCACCCCGCCGGTCGGCAGCAGGCGATGCCACGGACATGGAGCGAGTACGGCCTTGATGAAGCCGGGGCCAGGCGTCTCGCCGGGGAATACTTTGCAAATTTCCGCGCCGTATTCTTCCGCGTTGGCAATCTCGGTTTCGGTGGCGGTGCCGGGGATGTAGAGTACCTTGCGCCGATTGCACAGTCGCGCGATCTCAGGACTGAAACTCGGCCCCACGATAAAGTTCGCGCCGCTTGCCAGATACAAGGCGGCTGTCGGTGCATCCATGATCGAACCGATGCCCAGCACGATCGATGGATCCGCTTTGGCGAAGTGCTTGATCAGTTCCGTGAAAACGGGATAGGCCAGCTCACCGCGATTGGTGAACTCGATCACGCGCGCCCCACCTCGCGCGCACGCCGCGACGATCTCGATCGCCGCTTCAACTTCGCCGTGACAGAACAACGGCACCAGGCCGATGTCTAGCAAAGTATTCGTTACATCTAAACGCATGAATCGCGCCATAACACTCCTTTACCGTGATACGCGCCCGGAGGCGTCGCCGGCCATCAACTGTTCTACTTCGTTGACGCTGACCGCGTTGAAGTCGCCCAGGATGCTGTGCTTCAAGCACGAGGCGGCTACGGCAAACTTCAACGCGCGATCAGGATCCTCAGCGAATTTGCGCAGGCCATAGATGAGTCCGCCCATAAACGCATCGCCGCCGCCCACCCGATCGACGATCGGTACGATGTCATACGTCGGCGCGGTGAAGAACTGTCCTTTATCCAACAGCACGCCCGACCAGGTGTTGTGACTGGCCGATAATGATCCACGCAGCGTAATCGCCACCGTCTTCAAGTTCGGGAAACGCTTGACGAGTTCTTCACATACATAGCGATAATGATCGGCCTCGACCTTGCCCGCGGTCACATCGGCCTCCGGCGCTTTGATGCCGAAGACTTTGTCGGCGTCCTCCTCGTTGCCGATGGCGACATCACACGCGGCGACGAGTTCGCTCATCACGTCACCGGCCGGTTTGCCCCACTTCCATAATTTGGCGCGATAGTTCAAATCGCACGAGACGGTGAGGCCTAGTTGTTTCGCAATTTGAATTGCTTCGCGGCAGGCTTCGGCTGCGCCCTGTGACACGGCAGGAGTAATGCCCGTCCAGTGAAACCAATCCGCGCCTTCAAAGGCAGCGGGCCAATTCACTATGCCCGGTTGAATCGTGGCGAAACTCGATCCGGCGCGATCGTAGATGACTTTGCTGCCGCGCTGTGCTGCGCCGGTCTCGAGGAAGTAGATGCCCAATCGGTCGCCGCCGCGCACGACGTGATCGGTGTGTACGCCAACCGATCGCAACGAAGCGAGACAGGCATCGCCCAGTTCATTCTTCGGCAGGCGCGTTACAAACTCCGCACTCTCGCCGTAGTTCGCCAGTGAGACCGCGACGTTGGCTTCGCCGCCGCCGTACAGCACGTCAAACGATCGGGCCTGCGTAAACCGCTGAAAACCCGGCGGCGCCAATCGTAGCATGATCTCACCAAAGGTCACGACTTTCATGCACACCTCCGACATGAAAACTTGGTTGATGATCGCTCAGCCTCACCCCCCGGCCCCCTCTCCCGAAATCATCCTTCGACTTTGCTCAGGACGTGATTTCGGGAGAGGGGGAGCGGCCAC
>JACRBO010000800.1 GCA_016219235.1 Chloroflexota bacterium | reverse complement strand
CCAGATCGACCAGATTCAGCGTGATCGAGGTGTTGTTGTTAGACGCACGGAGATAGAGGATGCTGGAGATCGTGCCCCGCAAGGAAACGGTCCCGGCCAGCCGGGGATAAAGGTAAAAATAAGTGGGCGTGTTGTTGAAGGCGACAGTGGCATCGCCGCCCCAGGTCATACGTCGATCCATGATCTGAGCCGTGGTCGTGCCGGTGATGACGGTGACAGGCGCACCCAGCTGATGCAGGTAGAGCGGCTTGACGACGCCAAAGTTGGCATGAAACGTCAGCGAACCGCCCGCACCGTTATTGTACGACACAACTTCGACGTAATAGGTTGTGCCGGCGTTGACCGAGATATCAACCGCGGACGTGGGATCACTGGGCCAATTGACGTCGTCATCACAGCCGGCGGCGGTCAGCGCCCCGCGCGAACCGGTCCAGACGGCCATGACGGTATCATATCCGCTGCCGCTGGTATCGACGTGCAGCTCGCCATCGCCCGGCGCGGTAAAGGCATACCAGACGCTATGAGAATGGCGCGATCCTCCGCCGGTGCCACACGACGTTGGAAAGGTCGGGTCGTCGGCGGCCGTTGTGCCCGTGGCCGTGTTTTGAGTGTAAGTATACGGAGTGCTGGAAATGACGAAGGCACTGCCAAAATCGTCGTTGGGCGGCGCTGAGCCGGTGGCGGTGTTAACCGAAATCACCAGATTGCCGGAGCTGTAAGAATAGTAGCCGGCCACTTCGATGTAGTAAGTGGTGCCGCTGGCGATGGCGGCATTCACCGACGAAGTATAGCTGCCGCCCGAGTCATCGTCGCAGCCCACGCTGGTCAAAGAACCGAAGGCGCCCCGCCACACGCCGACCACCGTATCGTAGTTGCTGCCCACCGTGTCCACGTGCAACGTCCCGGCGGCCGTGGCCGTGTAGGCATACCACACGCTGTGCCAGCCTCGCCCGTTATTGGTGGTCGCGCTGTTGGCGATGCACGCATAAACCGGATCCTGCGCTTGAGTCGTGGCCGCCGCCGTATTTTGCGTGTTGGTATACGGCAGCGCGCCGATGATGCTAGCCGTGGCAAACGCGTCGTTGGCCGGAGCCTGATACAGCGGCGCGCTCAGGGCGACTCTAACCATCGCCCCCAGCGTCACTGCACCAACTGTTATAAGAATGACCCAACTGAACTTACGCATAGCTAATCAACAGTGTTGTAGGGGCCGACCTCTCCACAAAAACCAGCTCTTCCGACTTGAACGGGATTATCGTTGACTGCTCCCGGCGGATTGCCAAATCCGCCGTTCAAGGCCGCTGGGTGTCGCGGTTCAATACCGTCTTTCAATTATCACGGCGAGGGCGTCGTGTGCGTGATGATGATCGTCACCGTGAGATTGTTGATCGTCGTCTGCGTGATCACTGACGAGCCGATGGCGCTCAGCGTATCCGTCACGCCGCCAGATTGCAGCAGCCACAGCCCGCGCTCGATACCGGCATCGGCTGAATAGCGCTGCGTCGTCTGATTGATCGCCGCCGTGGTCGCGCGCTGGCTGGTGCTGGCAAAGTATAGAAAACCCGACACCAACAGCACGCCCAGCAGCAGCGCCAACAGCGTGATGACTAACGCCTGGCCCTCTTCAGGATTGTCGATTGTTGATTGCTGATTGTTGATTTTCGACATACTCACACCCGCAGCGTGAAACAGTTTATCCCTCACTTCTCGCTTCCTGCATCCTGCCTCTTGCATCCTGCCTCACCTCACCCGCAACGCCACCGTGATCGTCGTGCTGTCCGACACGCTGCCGCTGCTGGCTGTAAGTATCACGACGACCGTCTGGCCTGTTACCGTGCAACTGGGTGCGGCTGCCAGGTGATGGGCCACGGCGATGGTCTGGCCCGTACTGCTATCGGCGCGATTCAACGTGCGGCTGGCCGCCGCATACGAATAGGTGTAACTGACATCGCGCGCCGCGCCCGTGTAAAACACGCCACACGTGCCGCCGGGCGTAAATGATTGGCTTTCGTTGCCATCGTGCATCAGCCATAAATTCGCGGTGCGAAAATCGGCGTCAATCGCCAGCCGGGCATTGCCCTGCGCGGGAATGATCAACAGTTGATACAGGATCAGCAGCGTGACGCCGGTCACCACCGACACGAGGCCCAGCACGATGATCACTTCGATCAGGGTGAAGCCTCGCTCACGTGCTGCGCTAGAGTGAAGTCCAGATTGATTTATGGGCCTGCTCCCGCTGGATTGCCAAATCCAGCGGCAATGCTGCGGATTTGGCAATCCGCAGCGAGCAACGAAACTGCAAATGAAACTGGAAACTGCACCACAGCGACTACGTTCCATCTCAACGGTCCACTTTGAAATTCGACACAGCCAGTGCGCCACCCTGGTAAGTAACGGTGACTGTGATCTGTTGCAGCCCGGCCGTGATCACGTTGGTGGCAATCGATACGGCGTAGCCCGGCGGCGCGGCGAGGGATGTATAGGTTGCGCCGCTCGCATCATACGTCTGCGCCTTCAGGCTCTCCAACTGCGAGGCCGCCAGATTGCTGGCCGTGGTCAGCGTATCGGCCGATCGGACGGCAAACGAACCGGTCGAGAGCGCCGTCACCAAAATCATCAGCGCCGCCGCCAGAATCCCGACGGCGACGAGCACTTCGATCAATGTAGCGCCCGACTCTGGATTGTCGATTGTTGATTTCTGATTGCTGATTACAGGCATGTCTCGCGAAGCCTTACTTCTCATCGATTACCAGTTACCAATCACCAGTTACCAATTACCAATTGACCGCGTACTCAATGCGGCCTCCGCTGCACGCTCACGTACACCGCCACCCAGCCGCCGATGATGACCAGCACGATTACGCTGAACACGCAGTACGGCACTTGCGCTGCCGGGGCGCCGTTGATCGCTGCCGATAACAGCAGCCACTCGCCACCGAACACGATCAGCATCAGCCAGATCAGCCATAAACCGCAGCCCATTCGCCGGTGAAGGTTCACGCTGGAGTTTCCATCATTTGATCGACGACAACACCGAATACATCGGCGTCACCATCGCCAGCGCAATAAAGCCAACCACACCGCCCACCACCACCGTCAACGCCGGTTCCATCAACGACGCCAGCGTCTTGACACTGCGATCGGTTTCCTCTTCGTAAAAATCAGCCAGCGTGGACAGGTTCGCCTCCAGCGTGCCCGTCTCTTCGCCCACGCGCACCATCTGCGACACCATCAGCGGAAAGAGCCGCTCGGCCGCCAACGGGCCGGATAATCCCTGCCCGGCCAGCAAGGCCAGCCGCACCCGATCGAGCGCCGCATAGACGACGCTGTTTTCAACCGTCTGCAACACCAGTTCCATCACTTCGGCCAGCGGCAAACCCGCGTGGATTAAGACCGCGGTCGTTCGCGTGAAGCGCGCGACCTGCCCGTGCAGAACGACCTTGCCAATCACCGGCGCGCGCAACAACACCCGATCGCGAATGCGGCGGCCATTCGGCGTGGAGCCGTACCAGATCGAGACCAGCAGCAGCACGATCGCGCCGAAGATAATGAACGAACCGTAACCCGATACGAATTTGCTCAGCCCGATCAAGATGCGGGTGGGCGCCGGCAGTTCGGTGTTAAATGATTCGAATAGATCGACGATCGGCGGCAGCGCCACGGCCACGACGATCACCACGACGAACACGGCCACGCCCAGCACGAAAGACGGATACGTCGCGGCATCACGCAGCTTGCGCGACAGGGCCTGTTCCTTTTCCATAAACGTCGCCATCTGGCGCAGCGCATCTTCCAGATGGCCCGTGCGTTCACCCACCGCGATGGTGCGCGCATACAAGGTTGGAAAAGCGTGGGGGTGGGCCATCAACGCCGTCGATAACGATTGACCTTGCTGCAAAGCCTGCACCACTTCGATCAGCACTTCGCGCAGCGCGCTGCCGCTCGATTGCAGCAGCAGTTGCAGACCGGCCAGAATACCGATGCCCGATTCGATCAGGGTTGCCAGCTGCCGCGAGAAAATGATCAAGTCTTGCCGCTTAACGCCGAAGAATGTGGGAAACAGCGCCCGCAGCGAAGGCCGCGCCCTGGCCTCGGACAGCCGCACGATGGTCAGCCCCTGTCGCCACAGGGCCTCTTCGGCCGCCGTCTCGCCCGACGCCGCAAGGATACCGGCCGAGCGT
>JACRBO010000793.1 GCA_016219235.1 Chloroflexota bacterium | reverse complement strand
CGCTCTGCGAGCCGCCTCCACTCGCGCCGAGATGCTGCCGGTGATCGTCCATCTGGCGTTCAACCTGATGCGGGCTAAAGGCGCGGCGCTCTTCACGCGCGTGCCGGTCACAAACGAGACTGTCATCGCATTTGGTTATGGCGCGGCCGCCGATGCCACCGGCCGACGCTTTCCGCCGGGCGCCGGCCTGGCCGATCACGTCATGACGACACGCCAACCTTACTTCACTAACGACGCGCAACACGATCTGCACACCCGCACATTCAACCCGGCAGTGACGCAGGCGGCCGCCTGTGTGCCGCTCATCGCACAGGATCGCGTTGTCGGCGCGCTGTGGGTCGGTCGTACTACGGACATCGTCGAGACTGAACTGCGGGTGTTGATCGCTGTGAGCGACATCGCGGCCAGCGCTTTTCACCGGGCAGAAGTCCTGGAGCTGCTGGAGCGGCGCGTGGCCGAACGCACGCGCGAATTGGCCGCGGCTAATACGCAGCTCACCGCCGCGAACGACCGCCTTCAGGACCTCGACCGGCTGAAGAGCAAATTCGTCTCGGATGTGACGCACGAACTGCGCACACCCATCACGGCCCTGTATCTCAACGTCGATCTGCTCGAACACGGCAAGCCCGAGAAGCGCCCGCAATATCTGCAGGCCATCCGCGAACAGGCCCAGCGTCAGGCCACATTGATCGACGACATTCTCAACCTGTCACGACTGGAACTGGGCGCGGGCAAAGCGAAATTTGCGCCCGTCGCCTTGAATGTGTTAGCCGGGCAAACCGTTGGGATGCATCAGACGTTAGCAGAAGCCCGAAATTTGACGCTCGTGTTCACGCCCGATCCCGACCTGCCCGCCGTGCCAGGCGAAGAAAATCAACTGGCGCAGGTGCTGGCCAACCTGATCGGCAATGCCATCAACTACACCCCGACCGGCACTGTCCACGTTCGCACAGCCCGGCTTGAGCACGAGGTTCAGATCGAAGTTTGCGACACGGGCCTGGGCATCGCGCCCGGCGATCTGCCGCATCTGTTCGACCGCTTCTATCGTGGCAGCCGAACGCGGAACATTCGCGGCACGGGGTTAGGCCTGTCCATCGTCAAGGAGATCGTCGATCTGCATGGGGGCCGAATCGAGGTGGAGAGCGAAGTTAACGCGGGTTCTCAATTCAGAGTCTATTTGCCCCTGCACCCCGCGTGAAATCCGTCTCGTCGTCTGAAATCAAAACGCCTGACCTCTTGACTCAAGATCAGGCGTTCGGCTGATTTAGCGCGCTTTCCTAATTGGCTTACGCTCTCAGCGGAGCGCCACGCCTCGCGCGGCGGCTGGTCGCGGAGCTGGCGCTCCCGCTGGAGCATAAGCGTAAACGAAATCGGGAACCGCCATAGTGCTGATAACGGTTTAACCTTCCGGCTTATCCTCCGGCTCGGGCGCGCCGTCCTTTTTTGGAGCGCCGCCGCCCAGAATCTTGCGCGCCATGCGCTCCACCAGATTGGGATTGTCCAACTGCTCCAGGCCCGCGTCGAAGCTGGCAATCGCCCCCATAAAATTGCGCTGTTTGAGTTGAAGTTTGCTGATGGCGGTGTAGGTATCCTTGACGTACGCTTGCGCGTCCAACTTCTCGAAGATCGCCACCGCCTGCTGATACAACTCCAGCGCCTGCTTGCCGTCACCCCTGGAATCGGCCAGAGCCGCCAGATTCCCCAGCACCTGCCCTTCACCCATTGCGTCATTCGAGCCTTGGAACGCGGTGAGGGCCTCCTCAAAAGCGGCCGTCGCTTCGTCGAATTTGGCCGCCTGCCGCCAGCATACGCCGCGATTGTTGATGCATTCTGCCGCTTCCTTCATATCACCTGCAGCGACAAACGCCTGCTGCGCCTCCACGAATTTGGCCGCGGCCTCGTCGTAACGCGCTTCGCGATACAACTTCAAGCCTTCATCTTTAATCTGCCTGGCATCCATGATCATTTCCTCGTTGAATTAGTACGTGATATCCAGAATCGCCGCAGCGATATTGCGCAGCTGGGCGGTGGTCATATCCGATAGGCGCTGTGCGACCCGCAGATAACTGATGTTGGAGGGATGAGTGACGAAGCGGCGGACATCCTCCGGGAGTTCGCCAAACCGATCGAACTGGTGACGAAGCAGTTCCTGTTCTCCGATCACGCCTACACCCTCATCGATGAAGTAACTCATGGGCACGTCGAGGGCGTCCGCGAGTTCTTGCAGGAGCGCCAGCGGCACGGGCTTCGCGCCAAACTCGAACTCGGTCAGGCGCTGCGTCGTTACGCCTGACAGGTCGGCGACTTCTCTGGAGGACTTGCCCTTTTCCACGCGTGCTTTGCGCAGCAGCGCCCCGATAATCCGCTGCCGCAGTTCCACAATCTGCTCATAGGGCAGTTCCGGTTCGTCGACCACTAACCGCTCGGGCTTGTCGAAGAAGGCCGAGATGGGCGTCTTGAGGAAATCGGCCAGGACTTCCAATTCCGGCAGTGACAGATCGTGCCGGCCATCTTCACACGCCGCGTAAGCAGAGATGGACATACCCAGCGCCACAGCGCAGTCTTTCTTGGTTTTACCGGCCTTCAAACGCGCGCCCAGGATCAGGACTGACATGATCTTGCGGCGCAGCGCCAGCGCCTCTGCCTTGACTGGATCCGCCATACTCTGCCTCCGACGAAGATATAGGCCGTTCGCTGCGCGGATTATACCTTAAAGGGTATAGAGGTCAATTTGCTATCTGACAAATCAACCTTTTCAGGTTCGAGCGGCAAAACACACCTGACAACTGCGCGTCCGCCTTTGATCGTGACACCGACTTGCAACAGTTCAAGATACAGCCGCTTATCATCGAAAGTAGGACCCTTCAGGCCGTCAATCACATCGGCCCGAAACTGCAAAGCCTGCTCCAATGCTTCATCATTCAGGCGTGAACCGGTCTTCAGTTCTGTTAACAGTCGTTCGCGTTCGGCCGTGAGTTTCGTGTATCGATCATCAATACTATCCATGCTTGCCTGCAAGTTCGTCAAAACAAGACCGCGCGCCTGTTTCAAGGCCGCCGCAATTTCTGCGGCCTCTTGCAGACAATGCGCGATCAGTTCATTGACCGCCTCTAACCTCGCTTGCTTCGGGGCAAGATTGTCTTGTTCGGCCTGTTGCGCCTTGCGCCATTCAGCCTCAAAACGAACCCGATCGGTGAGAATGTTTAGCACGTAATCCCACACCACGGCCTCAATAACAGCGCCATTGACTGTCTTTTCGTGACAGTCGCTTTTGTCGCCGTCAACACCTGGAATATAGGTCGTACTTGAATTACAACGATAACGATAGTGATCAGGCGTAAACGCGTTTCCAGCCATTTTGCGCCCGCAATCGCAGACAATCAGGCCGCGCAACAAATAGCGCTTTGTGCCCGATATGCGCTTGTTGTGCTCGCGACGTGCTTGCGCTGCATCCCATACGTCACGGCGAACGATCGGGGTCACCTCAATCGCGAACTGCTGCTCAAGTGGCCGCACTTCACGCTTAACGCCCTTCCTGTATGGCCCCAACCTGCCAAAACGTGCCACACCTGCGTAAGTTTCGCGAGTCAGAATTTGGCGTACAGTGGCATCACTCCATAGCCCCGCCGCACGCAATCTATTGCGATAGATCGGACAAGACGCTCCTGGCGTAGGAATCCCCATACGTTCTAGATTGCGGGCAATTGCATAATCCGTCATCGGTTCGCGGGCCTT
>JACRBO010000792.1 GCA_016219235.1 Chloroflexota bacterium | reverse complement strand
GGAGCGCAGCGCGTCGGACAGGCGCAGCAAGAACGACTTGGTTTCCTGCGCAGTGGTTTTCACGCCGACCAGCCGCACGGCATCGGGGTAGTTATAGCGCAGGTTCTCGGCGACTTCGTGGATGGTCTTGAAGAATCTGGCCGTGGGGCAGGGCAGTTCACGCGCCAGCTGAAAGACGCGGCTGCGCGACACGCCGGCCGCCGACGTGGCGGACATGTACGTCAACTGATAGTACAAGTCGAACGTACTGATTTCTTCAAAGTAGTCCTTGACGTTGCGCTTCCGCCAGGACGGCGAAGACATCGTAGAAGTTCTTGAGTTTTCGGTCGACATGCAGCCTCTGCAAAATTTTGGCCCGCCGTTTCAGCTCGGTGTAGATTACCTTTTTCTTGAACGGCGGGATACCGCGCCGGAGCGCAATTTTTTCTTCCATCACGTAACTGTTCATGAAGCCCGGAAATTCAAAGCTGTCCGTGGCCGGGTTCCAGCGGAAGGTCTCGATGTACGAAAAGCTTTCCGAGGTGGGATCGTAGCCGACGATCTCGTTGATGCTCATGATGCGGCGGGCCATGCCTTTGCCCGTAATGCGCACGGCCGCCTGAATCAACACGACGTCCAGGCTGTCCACGTAGGTCTTGGGAATATTGATCGGGTTGCCGGTCAAACGCTGGATCAGTTTCTCGACGTTGGACGCGTGAAAGGTGCTCATCACGCCGTGGCCGGTTTGCATGGCCTGAAAGGCGATGGCGCCTTCTTCACCGCGGATTTCGCCGACGATGATGCGGTCGGGGCGCTGCCGCAGCGCCGCTTTCAACAGATCGAACATGCCCACTTCCGCGCCCGTGTTGTCTTTGGCCGAACCGCGAGTCGTCTCGCGAATCCAGTTGGGGTGCGGCACGACGAGTTCCGGCGTGTCCTCGATGCTGACGATTTTTTTATCGGGGCGGATGAACGTCGTGATGGCGTTCATGGTGGTGGTCTTGCCCGACGCCGTCGCGCCCGCCACGAAGATGTTCAAGCCTTCTTCCAACACAAACGAGAGATACGACGCCATCATGTAATCCAGGGTGCCGAATTCAATCAACTCCAGCACGCTGGTCGGCACGCCGGACGCTTTACGGATGGTGAAGTTGCTGCCGCGTTTGCTGACATCGGTGCCGTATACGATGTTAATGCGGGACCCGTCGGGCAGGGTGGCGTCCACGATCGGGTTGCGCACCGTGACGGGTTTTTTGATCCACTCGCCCATCCAGATGACGAACATATCCAGATCGTCTTCGGTCTCAAACATGATCGAGGCTTCGACGCTTTTGAAGATCTTGTGCTCGATGAAGATGTGGCCGATGCCGGAGCAGCTGATGTCTTCAATATACTTGTCCAACAGCATGGGCGCCAGCAGCGCAAAGCCGATCTTATCGCGCACCAGCACATAGCGCAGCGCTTCCAACTCGCGCGGTGTAACCTTGATCCGGTTGGGCGTGCCGTTGGTGCTGATGCTGGCGTCAATGGCCTTGAGCAGCGCGGCTTGCTTGTCTTCGGGGGTCTCGGCCCCGCCGATGGCTTCCACCCAGTCCAGCAGCTTCGTTTCGACCTGCGGAATAATGTGCCCCAGATCGACGGTCAGATTCGGCTCGATCGGCACGTACCGATCACGCGCACCGTGCGGATCGGGATACAGATGAATGTACAGGTTGCCCTCGGCCGTAGGATAGATCAGGTTGCGCTCCTCCAGGTCCATCATGTCGCGAGATAGCTTCGGGTAATATTCCGGCACGCCAATGTCATCGAAGGGTAGTGTGTGCAAGTAATCGGCCAGCATGGGCGAGTTCAGCGCCTGCTCCAGCAGCGTCTTGCCCAGTATGGCGCGCAGGCTGCACTGCGGACCATGGTCGCAGCCGCGCTGACTGGTATCGGGCGTAAAGGGCAGTTCGGTGATGGGCATAAAAATCCCCCACCCCGGCCCTCCCCCGTGTTCCAGGCTGCCGGAACACAGGAGAGGGTGAAGGGGGTCTAGCCTTTCGCTTTGTTCAGCGGGATGACGCGGATGCCCCAGCCCGGTTCAACTTCGAAGCTGACGATGTTGCCGGTGGTCTGCTCTGCCCCGCGGACTTTGGTCACTTCCAGCGTCTTGACCAATTTGTTGCCGGCCTCTTCCGTGCGCAACTGCAAGTGCGCGTCGCACAACGAGCGGATGCGCGTCAGCAGTTCGCGCGTCAGGCCGTGTGAGTGAATGATGGTGATGACGGTGGTGCCGTCGCCGCACAGGCGCTTGGCATCTTCAAAAAAGCCCAGCACTTCTTTGTCCGATGAGGCCGGGATCGACGACGTGAGCGAGTCGACAAAGATCATGTCGCGGCCTTTCTCGGACCGCATGGCTTTCAGCAGGGTGGGCGGCGCGTCCTTGCCCAACCGCGAAGTCTCGATGGGGAACACGCGCAGCCTGTCGAGCAGCAGATAATCGAGCACATCCAGGTTCAGGCTGCGCATCTGCTTGACCAGGCTCTTGACGCTGTTCTCGCTGCTGAACAGCGAGAGTTTGTGGCCTTCCACCAGTGAGCCGTGCATCATCTGCTGCGACAACACAGACTTGCCCGCGCCGGAGTCGCCTTCGATCAACGTCAACGAGCCGAAGGGCACGCCGCCGCCCATCTTGTTGTCCAGGTCGTAGTTGCCGGTGGAGATCAAGCGGGTGGTCTTGTCGTCTTCGCTGATCAGCAGCGGCTTGATCTTGGTGATCAGCTCGACCGGGCCAAACGGTTTGATCAGAAAATCGTCCACGCTGGAACCGGGGCCAATCTCCAGGTTCTCCAGCTGGCTTTCGTCGGCAATCATCAGGATGCGGATAGCTTCGGTGCTGGGGTCTTTGCGCACGGACTTGGCAATCTCATTGCCCTTGCCGTTGGTCAGCTTGTAATCCACCATGATCAGGTTGGGCTGCTCGCGCCGCGCTTTGCGCTTGCCGTCCGGCCCTTCCGTGGCGACGATGACCTGATAGCCCTCTTCTTCGAGCGGATAGCGCATCAGCTCGATGAGTTGCAGGTCGCTTTCTATGATGAGTAGTTTTTTTTGTTTTACAGGCATGGGTGATCAATGAACAATTAACAATGACAAATGACGAGTGACGAGTGACGAGTGACGAATCGCCCATCGCTAACAACTCGCCATTAGTACAGTAACATGAACACGGGGTGCTGGGGGTTTCAGGTAGGTTAAGGGAGTATTGCAGGCCGCTTTGCCCGTCGTTTCCGCTTCTGTCAAGGGCGGTCAGGTGGAGAAATCATGGGCCAGGCTTAAAAAAGGCGAGGCGACAGCAAAAAACCGTCGCGATGGGGCAGCAAGACCCTCACCGTCACGGTGGGCTGGTTCGACGCGTGCGGGTGCGGGTCAATCGTGGTGGCGTCGGAGCCCGCGCACCGTCAGCACGGGTACCACAAACAGCAGGCCGGTATGCGGCGCTTCAAAGTCGCCCACCAGTTCCTCGGTGCGGCGGATCAGATCGTCTACATTGAAGTCATCCGGCACGAGGCTGAAGACCGTGCGGTGATTGAACTCTTCTTGTTCCAGCAGCGCGCGCAGCGATGGCATCAACGGCAAATCGTCGCGATGCGTCTGGCGTTTTTGAAGATGCCGCATCCCCATGCTGTCCAGAATGGTCGCGCCGGGCACGCCCGCCTCTTCCCAGACGCGGACTACGTCGTGGCACACCTGCATGTCGGTGACAATCGCAACGACTAACTTTGGCACATCAAGCCTCCTCAAAAATCAAGCCGTTCGCCGGCCAGCCGTTGACGGAAACACCGATCGTAACATGGGCGGCGCGATCAGCGTCGTCAACAAAACCAGCACGACGACCACCGAGAACACTTCCGGCCCGATGAGGCCCTCACGCACGCCGATCGAGGCCACGATCAGGCCGACCTCGCCACGAGAGACCATGCCCACGCCCACCCGCAATGCTTGCTGATTGGTGAAGCCGGCCAGCCGCGCGCCCAGCCCCGCGCCCAGAACTTTGGACAAGACCGCGACGATTAGCAGCACGATCAACAGCGGCAGCATGACGCCCGTGATCTCTCTCGCGTTCGCTTCCAGTCCGATGCTGACGAAAAAGATCGGCACCAGCAATCCGTAAGTGACGACGCGCATCTTCACTTCGATCTTTTCACGGAACGGGCTGCGGCCCAGCCCCACGCCCGCGATGAATGCGCCCGTGATCGCGGCCAACCCGCCGATCACTTCCGCCGACAACGCACACATGAGCGTGATAAAGACCACGGTGGCGATCCACCCCTCGCTGATCGGCTGCCGATCGACCCACGCGACGACGTGGGGCAGCACAAACCAGCCCAGCGCGCCGGACACGATTAAGTAGCCCACCATTTTGAGCACGACCACCAATACGTCGCCACCCGAACCGCCGGCCAGCGCCAGAAAGACCGAGAGGACAATCAGCACCAGCACGTCGTCGACGACGGCCGCGCCGAGCAGCGTAATGCCCTCGCGCGTGCGGAGGACGCCCAATTCCAGCAGGGTCTGCGCCGAGATGCTGACGCTGGTGGCGCTGAGGATAATGCCCACAAACCACGCCGTGTTGCTTTGATAGCCAAAGGGCAGGGCGGCCAGCGCGCCCAGCAGCAGCGGCGCGATCACGCCTAGGCTGCCGCTCAACGTCGCGGCGCGGCCGGCACGCCGCATCTCACTCAATTCGATTTCCAGACCGGCGGAGAACATCAGGAACACCACGCCCAGCGTCGCCAGATCGAAGATTTCTTCGTGCAGCAGCTCGGGATCGCTGAAGAACGGCAGATGGACTAAATCGATAATAGTTGGGCCGAGCAGCACGCCCATGATCAGTTCGCCCAGCACGGCGGGCTGGCGCAGGCGCACGCTGATCAACCCGCCCGCTTTGGCGGCCAGGATGATGATGGCTAAGGCTAAGGTCAACTGCAGGAAGGCGCTCACACTGAATCCACGCTTGGGTTGGTGATGCTTGAGTATAACATGAAGGGGAAATAACCCGATTGAGCCGTAAACTCGATCGAGGCCGCTGTTTCGTTAGCGCTTGGAGGTATTACGGCGCGGGCGATCAGCCGGCAAAGAGCGTGCTAATCAAATCCCAGTTGACAACTGCATCATACACGCCAATTCCCACGAGCAACACGCCGCCGATCAGGTTCACCATGCGCGCGTGCCGCGCCAGCAGTTGCGTGATCTGCCGCTGTAAGCCGCCTGCCAGAAACGACATCACCAGCAGCGGCAGGCCAAAGCCCAACCCAAACCACAGGAAGACCGACAGGCGGCTCAGCGCTTCGCCTGCGGACAGCGACAAGGCGAAGATGCTGACGATCAGCGGCCCGGAACACGGCAATGTGATCGGCCCATACAGCAGGCCGTAGACAAAAGCGTTGGCGAAGGGATGACGCAGCGCCGGAATCTTGATCTGCGGCAGCGCCTTGAACGGATTGAGGTTGAGCATCAACATCACGCCCAATCCGATGATGATGGCGTCCGACAGCGGCACGAGCCAGCGCAGTGCCGAACCGACCGGGATTTGTAGCGCGGCGATGAGCGCGCCCAGCGCCACCATCATGGTCAACACGCCGGCCAGCACAAACCAGCCCAGGAAATAGCGGCGACGTGAACCGGCCGCGGCTTGCCCGCCGCTGATGTACGCCAGAAAACCGGGATACAGTGGAAAGACACACGGGCTGGTGGAGGCCAGCAGCCCCAACCCGATGGACGTGATTGCTTCTTGAAAGAACATGCTTGCTCCCAATAAAAGATCGAACCACGATGCCTGGCACGCCGCCAGCGCAATGCGCTGGATACGGCGAGGACACGAAGTACACTAAGAACCTCTTGGTGAACTTCGTGTCCTTCGTGGTTTATGCTTGTCTTACATCGCGTCGTTGAGGAATGGTTCCAGTGCCTTTTGCAGATCGGCTGCGCTTTTCACGCCGAAGGGCAATGGATGCGCATCGCCCTGCCGGTCGATGATCAACATCGGCGCAGACGGCGGATTGAGGAACTGCGCGCCGTACAGGCTGCCAATCTCGCGCGCTACCTCCGGCGAAGCGACGGTGTACGTCCAATCGAAACCGTTCTTCGCCACGTAGTCTTTCAGCGCGGCTAGACTCTCGTTGATGTCCACGCCAATGCCCACGCTGTCGAAGTCATCACGCTCGCCCAACAGAGCGTGCAGTGCCTTGACTTCCTTTTGCTGCTGCAGGCAGGTGGAGCACCAGATCGCCATCGTTTCCACCAGCACCACTTGGCCTTTGAAGTCCTGGATGGTGAAGGTGGCGGCCGTGGTCGCCTCAGTCAGAGCCGCGCTAAACCAGGCGGGCATGGCCATTATGGCGTCGCCCGATTCGGGCTTCATGGTGTCGGTCATGGCCTCGGACGGCATCATGGCGTCAGGGGTGGCAGACATCATGGTGTCGGTCATGGTATCGTGAGGCATCATCGCATCCGGCGTCTTCTCCATCATGGCGTCTGGTGTCTTGTCCATCATCGCTTCGGGCGTCTCTTTCATCATGGCATCCGGTGTTTTTGCCATCATGGCATCTGGAGTTTCGTCCATCATCGCCTCAGGTGTCTTCTCCATCATGGCCTCGGGCGTTTGAGCCGGGGCAGCCGCCGGCGCGCAGGCAGCCAGCGCAATCAACGCGGCCAGGGCTAGTCCGTACCACTTCATTCGCTTCGACATGGTTTTCTCCTCATTCAAGAAATGTGGGTTGCTTGTCTTCATTGTCGCCGATGCCGCTTACAACAAGTTGACGCGGTCCTTATCGCGAACTGAACAGCTAGGGTTATGCCGTAATGATCCTGTAAGATTTGTGTCCATTGAACTTAAGGATTGGCCGGTATGATTGGTTTCAACGCGCCGCCGATCGCGATCGAACCTTGTGGCGCGCGGAAAGGATGAAACACCATGCGTTGGATTCCGATCTTCTTGATGCTGCCGTTGGTGGTGGGCGCGTGTGCGGCCGCTCTTGGCCCGGCACTGACTACACCACAGCCGCCCGCCGAAGTGATCGATCCAGTCCGGTCGGTCGAACAGGCTACCTCACAGCCGATGGTGGAGGCAACCCAACCGGCGGCCGAAGTTGCGTTTCGCGCCGATTTGCCCGATCTGGGTGTTGCGCCTGAACTGAATAATGAAGTGTGGCTTAATACCGATCGACCGTTGCGGCTGAACACATTGCGCGGCAAAGTGGTGCTGCTGGATATGTGGACGTTCGGCTGTATCAACTGTCGTAACGTTATCCCCTCGCTGCGAGACTGGTATGGCAAGTACACCGATCAGGGCCTGGTGGTGATCGGCAATCACTATCCCGAGTTTGACTACGAGCATGACTTGAATAACCTGAAGGATGCGCTGACTCGTCTGGATGTGCCGTATGCCGTGGCCCAGGATAATGACGGCGGGACGTGGCGGGCCTATCGGACGCGCTACTGGCCGACGCTGTTCCTCATCGACAAGCACGGCCATCTGCGATACACTCAAATTGGCGAGGGGGCGTATGCCACGACTGAACGGGCCATTCAAGATTTGTTGAAAGAAACTTACCGGGGAGAAAACTGAGATGGATAAATGGACAGCACAACCCATTCGATCGTCAGAGATCACACCCGAATGGGCCTACTTGAACCGGCGGCAATTTATGAAGGGCGCGGCCGCGGTGAGTCTGGGGGCGTTGCTGGCGGCCTGTGCGCCGCCGTTGGCGGGGCCGTCAGCCGCACCACAGTCTG
>JACRBO010000782.1 GCA_016219235.1 Chloroflexota bacterium | reverse complement strand
TGTTGATCGGGTTTGGCTTTCAACTGCGCGGTCTGCGCGCGATGGCGATCGACCGGCAAGCGTATGTGACGTGGGAGGCGCAATTGACCGCGCTGCCAGACGACGCGCTGATTGCGACTGAGTATCCGTGGCTGGCGCTGACGCTGCCCGGCGTGTACGAATCGCGGTTGATGGTGAAGGCGCAGCCGGGCGCGCTGCCTGCCGGGGTGCTTGAACAAAGTGCGCAGGTCGGGCTTAAGCAAGTGTGCCAGCCGCAAATTGCGGCGGATACGCTGCAACTGCGCTGCGCGCCGATCAACGATCCGTGATGAACTGATGATGCCACCTCTATCACGCGTCCGCCTTCATCGCTGGCTGCCCGATCTGATCGTGATCGGCGCGCCGCTGATCGTCTACGTGCTGACGCTGGCCCCCACGATCTTCGCCGTCGACAGCGCCGAGTTGACGACGGGCGCGTACACGCTGGGCCTCATCCATCCGACCGGCTATCCCACCTACCTGGCGCTGGGTCATCTCTTCATCCAACTGCCGCTGGGCGCAACCGATCCCGGCTGGCGGCTCAATCTCATGTCGGCGGTCACCTCGGCCCTGACGGCGTGGCTGGCCTACCGCATCACGCGGCGCTTTGTCACGCACCCGGCCACCGCCGTGTTGAGCGCCCTGATCGGCGCGCTGTCGTTCTACGTGTGGGGCGAATCCAACGTCGCCGAAGTGTACAGCCTGAACTGGCTGCTGGTGCTGGCGGGCTTCTGGCTGCTGCTTAACTGGATCGAGTCCGGGCGCGATCGGTGGTTGTATGCGTGCGCCTTCATCGGCGGCTTGAGCCTTACGCATCATCTGTCGGCGGGGCTGGCTTTTCCTGGCTACGCGGTGTTGATCGTCTTCAACGGCCGTCGTCGCCTGGCGTGGCGCGCGCTGCCGGCGGCCGCGCTGTTGTTTGGACTGGGCCTGACGCCGTATCTGTATCTGCCGCTGCGCTATGCGGCCGAACCTGGCCTCGATTATGCCCGCAAGTATTTGCAGGCCGATTTGAGCACTCCGGCCGGTGTGCTGTGGTATATCTCGGGCGGGACGTTCCAATCGCTGCTGCGCCTCGGGCCGATCGAGGCGCAGTTGAGCGAAGCGTGGTCGTTTCTGAAGTACGTGCTCTACAATTATCTGGTGATCGGCTGCGCGTTGAGCGCCGCGGGCGCGATCGGATTGTGGCGCCGCCCTTCGGGGCGCGAACACCGATCGTTCCTCGCGGCGACGGCGATCGCGTTTGCGGCCACGGCGGTGTTTTACTTCAACTACGAGGTCTTCGACAAGTACACGATGTACGGTGTGTGCCTGTGGTTGATGGCGATCTGGATCGGCCCCGGCCTGGAGCTGCTGGCGCGGTGCATCTCGCGGCGAGTGAGCTATGGCCTGGCGCTCGGTTTGCTGGCCTTGCAGTTGATCGTGTTCTATCCGCAGTCGGACATGAGCCGGTTCGCGTCGATTCGCGATCGGCAATTATCGGAGTTGACGCAGCTGCCCGATCGGGCGGTGTACTTTGGCGATTGGGAAACCGTGGTGGTGTCTGAGTATTTGCAAATCGTCGAGCAGCAGCGCCCTGACGTGCTGGTGCTGAACCTGCCGTATATGGTGCCGGCGCAGCGCGAAGTGTACGCCGCGCAGCTGGCCGAGTCCGATCGGCCGCTGTGCTTCTCGCGCGTTTTGGCCGATCAGGCCGGGGCGGATGGTGCAGTCGTCACGCTCAGCGGTGAGGATTGCTATCAACTGCGCTGGCCGTAAGCGCGACGGATCGTTCGCGCGCTTTGCGAATTGATCTTTGGGTGTGATACAATCGCCCTCATTCTGGATCAGGTGACGTGTTCATGCCCGAAGCGCGCCCCGTTATCAAATGGCCCGGCGGCAAAGGCCAATTGCTCGACCGGCTGGAGCCGCTGTTTCCGCGCAAATTCAACCGCTACATCGAGCCGTTTGCGGGCGCGGGCGCGGTTTTCTTTCGATTGCACAACCTCGGTCTGATCGGCGCGAATCCGCGCGTGCGCAAGTCGCCGGCCATCCTAAACGACCTCAACGCCGAATTGATGAACGTCTACTGCGTCGTGCGCGATCGGGTGGACGACTTGATCGATGAACTGGCGCGGCATCAGGCGCACATCGGCGACGAAGCCTACTATTACTACATCCGCAATCTCGATCGCGAGCCGGGTTTTGGGCTGTCGTCGCCCGTCACCCGCGCGGCCCGCACGATTTTCCTGAACAAGACCGGGTACAATGGACTGTATCGCGTTAACGCCGGGGGGCTGTTTAATGTGCCGGTTGGGCAGCACAAAAAACCTACCGTACTCGATCAACCTTTGCTGCACATCGTCAGCCGCGCGCTGCAGCGCGTGGAGTTGATGAGCAGCGATTTCGCCCGGCCGCTGCGGCAGGCGCGCCACCACGATTTCGTGTACATCGATCCGCCGTATCAACCGCTCAGCCGCACGGCCAATTTTGTGGCCTACACGGCGGGCGGCTTCGGTTGGGATCAACAGGAACGGCTGGCGGAGTGGATCGGTCGTCTGGCGAAGCGCGGCTGCTACGTGTTGATCAACAACGCCGATACGCCCGAAATCCGCGCCCTATACGAGGCTGTTTTCAAACGGCGCGAGGTTGAATGCAAAATGCAATCGTTCGAAACGGCCCGCAGCATCAACCGCGAAGGCAAAAATCGGCGCGGCGCGCAAGAACTGACCGTGTGGAACTATTGATCGCATATCGCATGTCGCTGATGGCTTATCGCTCAATCGCTTGTTAAGCCGCACGCCGAACCCGAAACCGAACACAGGCAAACCGTTATGGACTTCAACACTGACAAATATCTGCCATTCTTGAAACGTGTCCTTTCGCCACCAAGATATCGACACTCTGTGGGTGTAATGGAAGTGATGGGAGAGTTGTCAGAGATTTACCAACTCGACAACCCACAGGCTCTGACGGCTGGCTTGCTACACGATGCGGCGAGAGACCTGACTCCCCAACGATTACTGGCCTTAGCTGATGACGCAGGAATCCAACTCTCTCACCCCTGCGAGCAACATCCAGTCTACTTACATGCACTGGTGAGTGCCTATCTCATCTCGAAAGAGTTGGACGTTACAGACAGGCTGATTCTGGATGCTATTTCAGCACACTCCTACATTGACAGGGGAAACAACTTTGATGTCCCTCTCGCTCAATGTCTTCGGGCCGCCGACATTCTGGCGCCTGTTCGAGAATGGACAGGAATGAAGAAGCTCCGCAGCGTTGTGTATGCCGGACGAATGGAAGAAGCAGCCCTTCTCCAGTCAGGGTGGCTCGTGGAGTATCTTGAGGAGCAGGGCATACCAGTTCATCCCAATCTCGCTAAGAGGTTTCAGACTCTGTCGGCTCAGTTGAATGTAGCCGATTCATTTTTTGAGCGGTGGTAAATATGCGGGTGCCGTGCGCCTGCCAATCGCTGATTCAAAGGCTCTATATGATCGAACTTCAAATCCCCGGACGCGGGATCGTTCAACTGGACTACGCCGTGTTTGACGTGAACGGCACGCTGGCGACCGACGGCGTGTTGATCGACGGCGTCGCGGAACAGATCGCGCTGCTGCGCGGCAAACTCGATGTGCGACTGCTGACCGCCGACACGCACGGCAAACAGGCCGAGATCGATGAGCAGCTGCGCTTCACGGCGGATCGACTGCGACCTGGCGGCCGCGAGCGCGAACAAAAGGCCGATTACATCTTCACGCTCGGCGCGCACCAGGTCGTCGCCATCGGCAACGGCGCGAACGATGTGGATATGCTCAAGGCCGCCGCTATCGGCGTCGCCGTGATCGGGCGCGAGGGGCTATCGGGTGAGGCGCTGGCCGCTGCCGATGTGATCGTGAACGACATCCATGACGCGATCGATCTGCTGCTCAATCCCAAACGCCTCATCGCCACGCTGCGCCGTTAACCAGACCTGTCAGGTGGCGCAAGCGATGACCCGCTTGCCGGGCAACTGATGCGCCACCTGACAGGTCTCAACGCGAGATCAATTCGTGAAATCAGCCGACTTCATGCGCGCCCTGCCCGACGCGGTGCGCGCCCACCTCCCGAAGAAATTGCACGCCTTCAAAGTCAACCTGCGTCCGTGGCTGGTGCAGTTTTACTACGCCAACTCGCTGCTGCACTACGAAGTCGTCACGCATGGCGAGCGGCGCGGCCTGCTGGAAATTGGCCTGCATTTTGAAAGCCGCCATCCCGACGAAAACACGCGCCTGCTGAACGGCTTCATGCAGCACCTCTTTGAAATCAAGGCCGAGTTGGGCGATCAAGTCGAAGCGGAGATGTGGGACAAAGGCTGGACCAAAGTCTACGAAACGCTGCCGCTGGAAACCATGAACGAGGCCTATCTCGAGCGTGTGGCTGAGCGATTGGCGCGCATGATCGGCGTGTTGCAGCCCATTTTGGAGAAGGTGGCGCGTGATGTCTGACGCCAACTGGCTGTATCAACTCAGCGAGATTCAACATCGCTACGCAACACGGACCATTCTCGATCTGCCGGCGCTGGACATTGCGCGCGGAGAAGTGCTGGCGCTCGTCGGGCCGAGCGGCTCCGGCAAGACCACGCTGCTGCGCCTGCTGCAATTTCTGGAAGCGCCCACGCAGGGCGCGATCACATTTGATGGCGCAGTCCTCAATGGTCAACTCGATCTGAGTGTGCGCCGCCGCGTCGCCACGGTTTTCCAGTCCCCCGCGCTGCTCGATCGATCGGTGTATGATAACGTGGCCTTTGGCCTGCAATTGCGCGGCCTGCGCGCGGCCCATGAGTCGATCATGACCGCGTTGGACCGGGTGGGCCTGCAAAGCATGGCGCGGGCGCGGGCACGAACGCTGTCCGGCGGCGAGGCGCAGCGCGTGGCTCTGGCGCGGGCCATCGTGCTGCAACCGGCGGCACTGCTGCTTGATGAGCCAACGGCTAACCTCGATCCATACAACGTCGGTGTGATCGAGGACCTGGTGCGGGCGCACGGCGCGATGACAGTCGTGCTGGTGACGCACAACGTGTTTCAGGCGAAGCGATTGGCGGATAGGGTGGGGTTGTTGTTAAGCGGAAAATTGATCGAACTGGGCACAGCCGAGCAGTTCTTCTCGCACCCGATCGATCCTCGCACCCGGGCGTTCGTCAACGGCGAGATGGTGTATTAGGGATCGCATTAACAGAGGCGGCTCCCACGCCGCCGGATCCGGCGGCGTGGGAGCCG
>JACRBO010000781.1 GCA_016219235.1 Chloroflexota bacterium | reverse complement strand
GCGAACTGCGCCTGAAAGACCAGCAAAAAGATCCGCGCATGTTGAAAGAAGAAGTTGAGGCTGAAGATGTGGCCGAACTCGTGGGCAAATGGACTGGCATACCGGTAAGCCGTTTGCTGGAAGGCGAGATGCAGAAGTTGCTGCACATGGAAGAGCGTTTGCATCAGCGTGTGGTCGGGCAAGACGAAGCGATCCGCGTAGTGGCAAATGCGGTGCGCCGCGCACGAGCGGGCCTGCAAGATCGCAACCGGCCGATCGGGTCGTTTATTTTCCTGGGGCCGACGGGCGTAGGTAAAACGGAGTTGGCGAAATCGCTGGCGGAGTTCTTATTCGACAACGAGGGCGCGATGGTGCGCATCGACATGAGCGAGTATCAGGAGAAGCACACCGTCTCACGGTTGATCGGGGCGCCGCCCGGCTACGTGGGCTACGACGAAGGCGGCCAACTGACCGAAGCCGTGCGACGGCGACCCTACAGCGTGGTGCTATTCGACGAAGTGGAAAAAGCCCATCAGGAAGTGTTTGACGTGCTGCTGCAACTACTGGACGATGGCCGCCTGACCGACGGGCATGGCCGCACAGTGGACTTTAAGAACACGCTCGTGATCATGACCAGCAACGTCGGCTCGCAGTGGATTAAAGAGCTGGGCGGCGGCGACGCGGCCGAGATGCGGAAGCGCGTGCAAGCCTCGCTGGAGCAGAACTTCAAGCCGGAGTTTCTCAATCGGGTGGATGAGATTGTGATTTTCGATAATTTGACGCGCGCGGACCTATCGCGCATTGTCGAGATTCAGCTGGGCAATCTGCGGAAGCTGCTGGTCGATCGTAAGATCGATTTGCAGTTGAGCGAGGCGGCGAAGGAGTGGCTGGCGAATACCGGCTACGATCCGGTGTACGGCGCGCGGCCGCTCAAGCGCACCATTCAGCGCTTCGTGCAAGATCCGCTGGCGCTGAAGATTCTCAGCGGTGAGTTCAAGGAAGGCGATGTGATCGGCGTAGAAGCCGATCACGAAGGGCTGTACTTCGAGCGAGAGATGAGCGTAATCTGAAAAAACCCGCCGCTTCCAATCGAGGCGGCGGGTACCGATTGCTAGATTTCGTCTAAGGCTTGTATCGGGGTTAGAACGGGTACAGGTGAGTCTTTGAAGCCTTTGGCATCGCGGGTGATGATCGCGTCCACACCATAGGACACAGCACAAGCAATCTGGACGTTATCCTCAAAGTCGCTGCCGCTAAGTCCGAGGGCGCGCTCCAGGGTGGGGCGATCGATCGTGCAAATCTCAAATGCTTCCAGACAGGTTTGGACGGCCTCATGTGCAGACTGTAATCCGCTGAGTTGTCGGCCAACATAGAAAATGTTGGTGAGTGTCGTTGCCGCCAGATAGGCCAGAATCCGGCCGTCATCAACTGCCTGCCAGATGCTGCGCGCTTCTGCCACCCACGGCGCCCGATCATACAACACATCCAGCACAACATTGGTGTCGAGAAGCACGTAGCGCATTAGCCGTATTTTTCCGTGCGAGCATCATGCAGAATACGTTCGACTTCTTCGTCGGCGGGAGCAGGCCGATCAGTTTTCAGCAAGCCCAGGGCTTTGTGTAAGGTACGGCGTTTGGGGAACGTCGGCTCTAGGGCCTGAGGCTCCAGCGTTTTGAGCAGGTCTTGAATCAAGGCGAACCGTTGCGCCGGCGGCCAATGATTGGCGGTCTGTAATACGGCCTCGTAGGTTAGATTGGTTTCAGTGTCCATGTTGTAAGTGTAATCTTTGCCCGTGATGTTGTCAATCGCCGCAACCTTTGGGGTATAATTTAACCAATGATCACCACGCCGCTTGACCCCAAAGTGGAGCAGCGCCTGACGACCGAATCCAACATCTGGCTGGCCTCCGTTCGGGCGGACAACACCCCGCACCTGGTACCTATCTGGTTTGTGTGGGTTGAGGGCAAAGCCTATGTCTGCACGGCGGCGGACAGCGTGAAAGCCCGCAATCTGCTGGCCAATCCGAGCGTGTCGTTTGCGCTGGAGAACGGCAATGCGCCGGTAGTGCTGGAGGGCTGCGCACAGCCGATCGAGTCCGTGCCGCCCGCCGTGCTCGAGACGTTTCAGCACAAATACAACTGGGATATTCGAACTGACGCCACCTACAATCAGGTGATCGAAATTGAACCGATGAAGATTCGTTCGTAATAAGTAACGAGTAATGAGTAAGGCGCAATTTACTCATTAGTCATTACTCGTTACTTCAAGGCATAATCCAAGAGGTAATTTAATCATGATGCGATTTGACCGTTTCACCGAGCGCGCGCAGGATGCCGCCAACCGCAGCATCGAGATTTTGCAGCGCTACGGGCACAATCAAGTAGATACCGAGCACATCCTGCTGGCGCTGCTGGAACAACCCGATGGGGTAGTGCCGCAAATTCTGGGCAAACTCAACATCGACGTGGCGACGATGCGCGCCAAACTGGAAGAGATCTTGAAGCAGTCGCCCAAGGCCGCGATCTATGGCGGCGGCACAGGCCAGGTCTTTATTACGCCGCGCGTCAAGCGCGTGCTCGATCTGGCCCAGGAAGAAGCCAATCGCCTGAAGGACGAGTACATCTCGACGGAGCACATCTTCCTGGCGATCAGCACCGAGCGCAACACGTCGGCGGCGCGGCTGCTGGCCGAGAACGGCGTCACGCGCGAGCGCATCAACGAAACCGTGAAGGCCATTCGCGGCGGGCAGCGCGTGACCGATCCGGGTGCAGAGAGCCGCTATCGCACACTGGAGAAATACAGCCGCGATCTGAGCGCACTGGCGAAGTCCGGCAAACTCGATCCGGTGATTGGCCGCGACAACGAGATTCTGCGCGTGATTCAGGTTTTGTCGCGCCGCACCAAAAACAACCCGGTGTTGATCGGCGAGGCGGGCGTGGGCAAGACCGCCATCGTCGAGGGGCTGGCGCAGAAGATCGCGGCCAACGACGTGCCGGAGATTCTCATGGGCAAGCGGGTGGTCGCGCTTGACCTGGGCGCGATGGTGGCCGGCTCGCGCTTCCGCGGCGAATTTGAAGAGCGCCTGAAGGCCGCCATGGAAGAAATTCAACGCTC
>JACRBO010000780.1 GCA_016219235.1 Chloroflexota bacterium | reverse complement strand
ACGTCCAGTTCCAGGTGTTCGACGGGCAGATGAAGGCCGAGAATCAAGTCTCGGTCATGGAAGACCTGATCAATCAAGGCTATTCGTTGATTCTGTTGCAGCCGGTGGATGCGGCCGCGTTGTCGGCGTCGGTGCAGAAAGCCGAGAGCAAAGGCATTGCCGTGATTACGCTCAATACGCCCGTCAAGGCCAAGCACACCGCCATCGTGCAGATGGCCGATGTTGAAGCCGGCTTTGCGGTCGGCACGGAACTGTGCAAGCAGCTGGGCGGCAAGGGCAACGTCGCCATCATCCAGTCGCCGCCCGGCGCCACCCTGGGCGTCAATCGCGAGAAGGGCTTCCGCGAAGGCCTGGCCGCGAACTGCCCCGATGTCAAGATCGTCGGCGCGCAAAACGCCGAGTGGGATCGCAACAAGGCCATTGCCGTGATGAATGCCTTCCTGCAAGCCAACGACCAACTCGATGGTGTCTTCGCCGCCAACGACAACATGGCCGAAGGCGCGATGGTCGCGGCCGAGTCGGCCGGACGCCTGGCGAAGATCAAGATCTGGGGCGCCAACGGCCAGAGCTCGACGCTGAAGTTGATCGAGGAAGGCAAGCTGGCGGGCACCGCCTACAACAACTCGTACGCGCAGGGCGAGACCGCCGCGAATCTGGCGATGTTCTTGCTGACCAGCGGTATGGGCCCGTCGAGCGCGCCGAACACGGGCGTGATCAAGATCAGCCCCTTCGCCGCCACGCCCGAAACCGTGGGCGAGATTCCAGCCTCGGCTCGCTGGTAGTCATCAAGCAGGCGGGGGCACATTTCCCCCGCCTGCTTATCTTAACAATGTCTGATTAGCCACAAAAGAACGCAGAGAGCGCAAAGACCAATCTTTTTTGTGTTCCTTGTGTTCTTTTGTGGCAACCGGCGAATGTGGCCTTGTCCAATCATCACCACCTCGCATTGGAGGTCCAGACGTGACCATCAGTAATCTGCGTCGGCTCATTCTGATTTTCCTGCTGTTTGCCCTGGCGGCTGTGCTGGCCATCGCGAACCCGTCCTTCCTCACGATGGGCAACCTGATGACGCTGCTCCAGGAAGCGGCCCTGTACGGCATCATCTCGCTGGGCTTCACCTTCGTGATGATCACCGCCGAGATCGACATCTCGATCGGGGCCACCATCGCCTTCTCGTCAATGCTGTGCGTCAACTTTTTGCAATACACCCAGATTCCGGTGTTCCTGTTTGTGCCGGTGGTGATTGCGGTGGGCGCGCTGATCGGGGCCGTGAACGGTTTCTTCATCACGCGCTTCAAACTGCCGGACTTCATCGTGACGCTGGCCGTGCGCGGCGTGCTGACCGGCCTGGCGCTGGTCATCGCCGTGAAAGAAGGCGGCTTTGTGTCGAACGTCTTCATCGACAACCCGGACTATTTGTGGTTCGGCGGCGAGGTCGGCGGGGTATACATCGTCACCATCGTGTTCGTGGTGATGGCGATCGGCGCGCATATTTTGCTCAAGCACACGCGCTTTGGGACCAACGTCTACGCTACCGGCGCAAACATCAACGCGGCGCGGTTGTCCGGCGTCAACACCAATAAGACCATCATCGGCGTGTACGCGCTGACGGGCATGTGCGCGGCCATCGCCGCCATCTTCATCTCGTCGCGCATGATGACGGCCATGCCGGACATGGGCATCGGGCAGGAGATGGACGTGATCGCGACGGTCGTCATCGGCGGCACGGCGTTCTCCGGTGGCGTGGGCGATATTCCCGGCACCGTGCTGGGCGTGCTGTTTCTCGCCTTGATCAAGAACGGCATCTTGAAAGTAGGCATTTCGCCCTTCATCCAACCGATCGTGATCGGCGGCCTCATCGTCCTGACGGTGATCGTCGACACGTGGTACAAGGGTCTGGCCGAGAAGATGATCAGCAACGCGGCGCGACGACGTCGAGCGGCCGCGAACGCGCAGGCGCAGGGGGCGTAACATGACTACCAACGATACCCTGTTGGAATGCCGCCGCATCGTCAAGTCCTATTCGGGCGTGACCGTCTTGAAGGACGTGGACTTCGAGATGAAGCGCGGCGAGATTCACGCCGTGGTCGGCGAGAACGGCGCGGGCAAATCGACGCTGATCAAGATCATCACCGGCGTCACGCCGCGTGACAGCGGCGAGATCGTCTTCGACGGGCGCGACATCCCGATCGAGCATAGCAAGCTCGTCGCGCAGAGTTACGGCATCGCCGTGATCTATCAGGAATTGAGCCTGATTCCGGGCCTGACCGTGGCGCAGAATATTTTCCTGACGCGCGAGCCGCTGCTGCCCGGCCTGGGCCTGATCAACTATAAAAAGATGAACGCCGAAGCGCAGGCGTTGATCGATAAGTACAAATTTCCGTTGAAGGCCACCAGCCCGATCGAGTCGTTGAGCATCGCGCATCGGCAGTTGGTCGAACTTCTCAAGGCGTTGTCGTCGAACGCGTCACTCATCATCATGGACGAGCCGACGAGTTCCCTGACCTCGACGGAAACGAGCCAACTCTTCGACATCATCCGCCAGTTGAAGGCCGGCGGCGTGAGCGTGCTGTACATCTCGCATCGCATGGAAGAAGTGTATTCGTTGTCCGATCGGGTGACGGTGCTGCGCGATGGCAAAAAGGTGGCTGTGCTCGAAGAGAAGCAGCATCTTCAGCCGGAGAAGATCATCCAGTTGATGATCGGCCGCGCGCTGACCGAGCACGAATCGCAACACCGGTTGAGCCAAAAAACGGGCGAGGTGGTGCTGAAAGTCGATCGGCTGACGTCGATTGGCCGCTTCCACGATGTCTCATTCGAACTGGTGAAGGGCGAGATTCTGGGCTTTGCTGGCCTGGTCGGCTCGGGCCGCACCGAGCTGATGCGCGCCATCTATGGCATCGACCCCATCGATAGCGGCCACATCGAGTATCAGGGCAAGCCCTATCAGCCATCGGTGACTAAAGCGATTGCGACCGGCTTTGGCTTTGTGCCGGAAGACCGCCGCCAGCAGGGCATCATGGCCTTGATCTCGATGACGGAGAACGTCGGCATCACCAATCTGGATACGCTGTCGCGCGCCAGTCTGGTCAGCAGCGCGAAGGAACTGGCGCTGTGCAAGCGCGGCATCAGCCTGTTGAACATCAAGCCCAACACGCCTGCGATCAAGGTAGGGAATCTATCGGGCGGCAACCAGCAGAAAGTGGTCGTAGGCAAGTGGTTGGTGCGCAGCCTGAAAGTGCTCATCATCGACGAACCGACGGCCGGCATCGACATCGGCGCGAAGGATGAACTGTACGAAACGATCGAGAATCTGGCGAAGCAAGGCGTCTCCGTCATCATCGTGTCGTCCGATCTGGTGGAACTGACGCGCCTGTCCGATCGCATCATCGTGCTGCGCGAAGGCCGCATCATCAAGGAATTCAACAGCGGCGTCGTGACCGAAGAAGCCGTGCTGCGCGCTTCGTCGGGCCTGATTGAAACACAAGTCGAAGGCGGTCAACATGTCCATTAGCACTTTTGTCGCGCGCTTCCGGTTGTTGATCATCGTGTTGCTGCTGGGCGCGGTATTGTCGATTCTGTATCCGCGCTTTCTGACGGCGGGCAATCTGTCCAACGTGCTGTGGTCGATCTGTGTGATCGCCATCATGTGCACCGGCGCGATCTACGCGCCCATCACCGGCGGCATCGATCTATCGGTGGGTTCAACGGCCGCCATCGCCGGCATCGTCGTGAACTACTTCATGAACACGGCGGGCCTGCCGCTGGGCGTGAGCCTGATCCTGACGATCGCGATCGGCCTGTTGATCGGCCTGTTCAACGGCATCGTGGTGACCAAGTTCAAGGTGCACGGCTTCATCGTGACGATGGCGGCCAAGACGTACCTCTTCGGGTTGGCGATGTACATCTCGAACGGCGCGTGGATCGCCATCACCGGCCCGAAGGATTTTCTGGAGATCGGCGGCGGCAAGTTGTTGGGCTTGCCCATTCCGATCTATATCATGGTGGCGATTGCGCTGTTGAGCCACGCGCTGCTGAAATACACGGTGTATGGGCGGCAAGTAATCGCGGTGGGTGCGAACGACGTGACCGCGCGATTGTCGGGCGTGAATTCCGATCGGACCAAGATGATCGCCTACGCGCTGTCGGCGGGCACGGCCACGATTGCGGGCATCGTCATGACCTCGATCGCGCAGCAGGCGTATGCGGTCGCCGCACAAGGCTACGAACTCAACGTGATCACGGCGCTCGTCGTGGGCGGCACCAGTTTGCTGGGCGGCAGCGGCTCGGTCGTAGGCGCGCTGCTGGGCGCGATCATGGTAGGCTTCATCGACAACGGGCTGAACCTGATGAACGTCGAGGCCGCCTACCATCCGATCGTAACGGGCGTCGTCATCATCGTGGCATTGATCTTGAATAACGGCTTTGAATTACCCAAGCGACTGCGCAGCAAAGTCGCCTTGCGGAAACAGCCGGCCCATTAGCTTAATTTGGCGTCATTGCGAGGAGCATCCTGAGCGAAGCGGAGTGGAGTCGAAGGGTGCGACGAAGCAATCTCTCTGTTCAACTGGCCTTGAGATTGCTTCGCGCAGAGCGCTCGCAATGACGACCCACAGTACTTCAATATCATCAAGCGACCTAAGGAAAACAGCATGAGTAAAGTCAGCGAGATTACACGCGAATCATGGATTCTGAGCAGTTTTCCCGAATGGGGCAGCTGGCTGAACGAAGAGATTGAACAGGAAGTGGTGGCCCCCGGCACGTTTGCCATGTGGTGGCTGGGTTGTACCGGCGTCTGGATCAAGTCGGAAGGCGACACCAATCTCTGTATTGATCTGTGGGTCCGAAGCGGAAAGCGCACCAAGCAGAATCCGTGGATGGCTGAACAACACCAGATGCAGCGCATGATCGGGTGCCGGAAGATGCAGCCCAATCTGCGGAATGCGGTCTGTGTCATGGATCCTTTT
>JACRBO010000790.1 GCA_016219235.1 Chloroflexota bacterium | reverse complement strand
TTGGCGGGCGTGCCGTCTTGCGTGCCATACGTCGTATCGATCACGATCGCCACATCCGGCGACAGGCCAAAGGCCGCCGTGGTCGCGCCCAGCAGCGCCGTTTCTTCTTGCACCGTCGCTACGGCGACTACGTCCCACGCATGCTGCAGCGTTTGCAGTTGCTCCAGGCAAATGGTGACGGCGGCCACCGACGCGCGATTATCAAAGGCTTTGCCCGCCAGCAGGCCGTTCTTCAATTCGACGGCGGTGCGCCGGATCGAAACGAGGTCGCCGATCTCGACGAGTTGCGTCACTTGCCGCGCCGATAGTCCCACGTCGATCCAGAGTTTCTCCAGCCCGATGATCTTGTCACGCTCACCGGCTTTCAGCAGGTGCGGCGGGGTGCTGGCGATGACGCCGGGCAAATCTTTGCCGGGCAAATCTTTGCGCCCGTGCACGATGACTTCCTGGCCCAACAGTACACGCGGATCGACGCCGCCCAACGCGGTGACGCGGATAAAGCCCCGATTGATCCCGGCGACCATCAGGCCGATCTCGTCCATGTGCGAGGCGAGCATGATGGAGCGGCGCTTTGCACGCTCTGCGTGAACAACGCGGCGGGCGGCCTGCCCATGCCCGATGCTCTGCATCGGTGGGCCGCCTGGCGTCGACTTCGCTTCGCTATGCTCAGGCTGCGCCACGCCGCGTCGAATGGCAATCGCATTGCCCAGCTTGTCAACGCGGGTCTCGGCGGTGTAGCGGCCCCATTCGGCCAGGATAACCGATCGGATGGGGGCTTCATGCCCGGAAATGCCCGTCGTTTGCGACAACAGTTTAAGCAGGGCGGCTGTATCCATGATCGACTATCGCCTACGGCATGTCAGTCGGCGTTTCGGTCGGAGTCGCCGTGGGCGTGAGGGTATCCGTCGGCGTCGGCGAGACGGTTGGCGTTTCGGTCGGAGTCGCCGTGAGCGTGGGGGTATCCGTCGGCGTGGGTGACGGCGTGTCGGTCGGCGTATTGACTACCGTGGTCGACGTCGGCGTTAGCGTCACTGTCGCCGTCGAGGTCGCCGTCGGCGTGGTTGTAGCAGTGGCGGTGGCGGTTTGGGTGGGCGTGGCCGTCGGCGTGCCGGATGGCGCCACAGTAGGCGTCGCGGTAGCGGTTCTGGCGGGCGGCGTCCACTGCGTGGGCGTGGGGCCGAGTGTGGCATTGGGCGGCAGCGTGGCCGTGACCACGCCGGGCGGCCGGGTAGGCGTCAGGGTCGGCGTGCGCGTCGCGTTGGGTCGCGTGGGGGCAAAGGCTAAAGCACCCAGACCCAGACAATAAAAGGGGATGGTCAGCGCGATGATGCCAATGAAGATGAGATACAACCGCCGCTGTCGCGGCGGCATGCCGGCAAACCAGCCCATGCGGGCCACCTGATCGATCGAGAATTTAGGCCAAACGCAAGCCCGCGGATGATAGCATTATCGATAGGGCTTGTCAAACAACGAAACCAGGCCAGGAATTTTCAATTTGCCGGTTGAGAAGGCTTGTGGGCCAGACCTCGGAGGTTTTCACAGTCGGGCAGGCCGCGTCAACCGGTCGATAAAACCTCCGAGGTCTTCTCTCATCTCAAATTGAGAATTGCTGAACCAGGCAGGTCTAAACCTGGCCCGCTCACCGCAAGTCATGCCGCATCCGGCTGACTCGTATTTGCAGGCGCCTACCCGGCGCGCGCCATCTTCGGCCATGTGGCGCTTGCGATGTTCGAGAATCAAGCGTTTGTCGTTCAAAATAGTCCAGAATTGGCACCCCTTGTGGTCTGTTTTGAGTTCGAGCGGCCTGTTTTTGAAATTCTTTAGGACAAATACGGGCAACTTGCCGTTGATCAGCGATGACTTTTGCTCGCCCTGCCCAGAAACGCACTTACTCTAAGATAAAACGTACTTACTTTACTACTCCTTAGGCGTAAGGAATCAAAATGTAAGACGAAGCAAGAGTAAAGTAATGGGTAGCAATGATGAAGTAACCACAAGGAACGTCAAAGTAACTGTAAGGAATGCCAAAGTAACTGTAAGGAATAGTAAAGTAACGGGGAGGGATGTTAAAGTAATCGTAAGGAAGAGCAAAGCAACCGGTAGGAGTGCTAGAGTAACCGGTAGCAGCGATTGGGGAACGGATGACCGTCATGCCCCGCGAAGCGTGCCTTTGTCGGGCATCCAGACTGACCATCGGCAAATCACGCTGATGCGGTTGTGGATTCCGCCCGCCTGTGGCGGGACGCCTTCGCGGGAATGACGCTGCGCGCCCTACAACAACTCCCCCTGCTGACCGTGCTCTTCTTCCACCCGTGCCTTCTTGAAACCGAGGTTGCCGCTGAGGCGATTGGGATATTGCGGATATTCCGTGCCGTTGAGCAAGCCGTCGATGGTGAGAATCTGAATCTTGTCGAAGTCGCCAAAGTGGGCGGAGTGATAATGCCCCGCGCTGACGGCTTCCACTTTCATGGGGCGCGTCGGCGGCGTCAGAGTGACAAACAAGCCGATGGCCGCTTGCTCTCGCTCCACGACGTGCGCCAGATCGCGGATTTGCGACACGCCCACACTCTCACCGCCCTTGACCGACACGACGATCTTTTTGGCCGCACCCTTGTCATCTTGAAAGTAGATCAAGCCGTCGATGCCGGAGTCCGCGCCCTTCTTCTTGCCCTGATAGGGCTGCGCGCCCACCAGCGCACACGCCCACCATTGAAAGTGATACTTGTCGCGCAGCGCCAGATTTTGCGCGCCGTCCAGGTCTTTGGGGATGCCTTCCACTTCAAATTGAGCGCCGGGGAAAGCGGCCTTCAAGCGCTTCTCGATCAGCGTAATCGCCAGCGGCGTGATGTCGATACCGATCCATTGCCGCCCCAATTTCTGCGCGGCGTGAACGGTAGTGCCGCAGCCGCAAAACGGATCGAGTACCACATCGTTGGGGTTGCTGCTGGCGTTGACGATGCGCTCTAACAACGCGAGTGGTTTTTGAGTTTGATAACCGAGACGTTCTGGGCTTGTGCCACCTATCAATGAGATGTCTGTCCAGACATCTTGCACAGGAACGCCCGGTAGTTCGTCAAGATAATTCTTGAGTCGTAGACGACCGTCTGGACGATTCGGAAAATGCAAGCGCCCTTCACGATCAAGTTGCTCCATGCGCTCACGTGTACACTTCCACCCATTTGGCGGCGGTTGATAAGTGATGCCATTCGATGCCGTGAAGGCGTAGGTGAGGTTAGGACGTGGGTTAGGGCTAGCAAGGTTTTGCTCGCTCCATCGTCGACCGTCAGGATCACTAAAGCGAAAACGCTCTGCAACATACTCCTCATCATATTGCTGGAATTGCTTGTTGAATATTGCCGGGCGTCCTTTGCCGTAAAAAAGAATCGTATCGTGTACCGCACCATATCCTTTTGAATCGTTGTGTGCGCCATAGCGTTTCCAGATAATCTCACTCTGAAAATTCTGTGGTTCAAAGATTGCATCGGCAACCAGCTTTAAGTAGTGGCTGGCGGTCGGATCGCAATGCAAATACAGACTACCCGTTGGCTTCAAGACACGATGCAATTCCAGCAGGCGATTGCACATCATCACCAGATAGGCCAGCATATCGTTCTCGTGCAGGAAGCGGCGCAAGGACTGAATCATCTCTGCAGCGTCGGTGTTGGGCTGCTGCAAAATCTCTGCATACTCGTGCTCGGCCTGCTCGCCCCAGTGCCAGCTGTCCTCAAAGGCCGTGATCTGCGCCTCGCTGGCGTGGCCTTTGGGCGTCTTGAACAGCAGGCTGTAATCGCGCTTGCTGTTGAAGGGCGGATCGAGGTAGATCAGATCGACGCTGTCGTCCGCGATGTGCTCGCGCAGAATATCCAGGTTGTCGCCGAAGTAGAGAGTGTTGGGCATGGTGGTGTGTCCTTGCGGCCCCCCTCCGGCTCCCCCCGTCGAACGGTGAAGATGTTCGACATGGGGAGAGTTTACGCCCTTCCCCTGTCGAATCCTTTCTCGACGGGGGAAGGGTAGGGGATGGGGGTTGAATGTCGCCAAGTATAGACTGAATCAAAAGGCGAGGCAACTCCCAGCGTTTGACGGTCTGCCGCCTTTCCCGTATAATTCACGCCGCTGACCCGGCCACTGTTGTGGCTGTTTTTTTGTGAAGACTACGTGGAGTAAGAAAGTATGCCGCGCAACCGTCTAATCGCCGTAACCTTGATCGCCGCCCTGATGCTGTTGATCGTGCCCCTGACGGTCAGCGCCGCGGCGGGAACCGCCGATGATAAATCGGCCCCGCAACCGGCTGAATCGATCGGCCCCAATTTACTGTCAAACCCCGGTCTGGAAGGCAAGTATATTCAGCAGTGCTCGCTAAAGACTGATGCACCCTGGGTGCCGGCCCCCACGCCCTGCGATCCCGTTAACTACGACTATGCTAATCGCACACTGTGGGCTACTGCGCAAGTCCCGGCGGGTTGGGCGGCGTGGTGGCGCGTGCCCGGCGCCAACCGCGACGATCCCAACTACTTCAATAGTTTCCCGGACGCTTGCGACAACACCAAGCCCAACATGCCCAACGATTGCCGGCCCTGGCACAACCCGGAGTTTCGTGATACCAGAGGTGGCCCACAAGAAACCGGCCCCGCGCGCCGCATGGAAGGCGAGAACTCTCAGAAATATTTCACCTTCCATTCCGTGCACGATGCGGGTCTGTATCAGATCGTCGGCAGCGGCTTCAAGAAGGGCGACCGGCTGCGCTTCTCGGCCTATATGATGGCCTGGTCCAGTATGGAAAACGATCCGTTCAAGTCGGTCGGCCAGTCATCGATGGGGATGCAGGTCGGCATCGATCCGTACGGCGGCAATAATCCGTGGAGTCCCGCCATCGTGTGGTCGCCCGTTCAGGAAAGCTGGGATACATTCTCGCAGTTCACGGTGGAAGCCGTGGCGCAGGGCAACATGGTGTCCGTGTGGACGCGCTCGCAGCCGACCTTTGCCATTCAGCACAACGATGTGTACGTGGACGCGACCAGCCTGAACGTCGTCGCGGCGGCCAGGCCTGCGCCCAAACCCGCTACTACCCGCCCCGTCACGTCGACCAAGGTTGTCACTACCACCAAAGTCACCACGCGCACCGTTGGCACGCGCGTGATCACGTCCACCGCCCAGGTCACTTCCACCGTCGTCGTGACCCGCTACGTCGCCATTACCACGCCTGTTTCGACGGCGGCGACCACTAAGCAGGTAGTCACCTCGACTAAAGTGGTGACCGACAGCAAGGGCATCACGCGCACCGTGATCGTGACCAGCACCATCAACGTGCCCGTTTCAACGGCGCTGGTCACCTCGACCAAAGTGGTGACTGGCAGCAACGGCGTCACGCGCACCGTCATTGTGACCAGCACCATCACGGTGCCGGCCAGCAAGCCGAGTACGACGGTGACCGCGACCAAACCCGTCAGCGGCACGCAGCCGATTCCGGCTTCTGGCACCTACACGGTGATGCGCGGCGATACGCTCATCTCCATCGCGCGACGCTTCGGCATCACGCCGTGGTGGAAGTTGGGCGAAATCAACGGCCTGAAGGAACCCTACAAGATCGAAGTCGGGCAGGTGCTTAAACTGAAGTGACCATGCGC
>JACRBO010000789.1 GCA_016219235.1 Chloroflexota bacterium | reverse complement strand
GTCGCGCCGGTGCAGCTGGCCTTCACATAGTCGTTGAAGCCCTGGCCGCGATCGCGCGCGGCCGATGTCCCGGCGATGCCTTGCAGCTCGACCACACTGCCCTTGCCACCGATCATCTTGCACAGGAATTCGGCCGCCATCATGCCACCGGCCACGTTATCGGACGCGATGTGGCTGACGACTGTGCCGCCGCTTGCACCGCGATCCACCGTGAACACCGGGATATTCGCGGCATTCGCTTTCTGCACGCTCGGTACGACTGCATCGGCATCGGTCGGATTGATCAACAGGGCATTGACTTTCTTGCTGATCAAGTCTTCAATACCCGCCGTCATCTTCGCGCTATCGTCCTGCGCATCGACCACGATCAGTTTGACGCCCGCAGCGTCAGCGGCCTTCTGCGCGCCGTCGCGCAGCGAGACAAAGAACGGATTGTTCAGCGTCGAGAGGACGAGCCCCAATGTGATTTCTGTCGGCGCGGGTTTCGCCGCGCCTTCATTCGTCACGAGGCTTAACGCCACCGGGATGTTCTTCTCAACCGGCTTGCCATCGAGCGACATGATAGCCGTTTCCACAGCGGCTTGCCCCATCACGGCGGGCTGCTGCGCCACGGTCGCGGCGAGTTTGCCATCATTCACGGCCTTGACCGCATCATCAACGGCGTCGAAACCGACGAAGACGATGCCCGCGCGTTTAGCAGCATCGGCCGCCTGGATCGCGCCAAGGATCATCTCATCGTTGTGGGCGAACACAGCGGCGATGTCGGGCTGCGCCTGCAAAATGTTCTCGAAGACCTTCAAGCCTTTGTCGCGATTGAAGTCGGCGGTCTGCGCCGCGACAATCGTCGCGCCGGTGCAGCTGGCCTTCACATAGTCGTTGAAGCCCTGGCCGCGATCGCGCGCCGCCGACGTGCCGGCGATGCCTTGCAGCTCAACCACGTTGCCCTTGCCACTGATCGTTTTACACAGGAATTCAGCGGCCATCTTGCCACCGGCCACATTATCCGAAGCGATGTGGCTGACCACTGTGCCGCCGCTCGCACCGCGATCCACCGTGAAAACGGGGATATTCGCGGCATTGGCCTTCTGGATACTCGGTACGACCGCATCGGCATCAGTCGGATTGATGAGTAGCGCACTCACCTTCTTACTGATCAAATCCTCAATGCCCGCCGTCATCTTCGCGCTGTCATCCTGCGCATCGACAACGATCAGTTTGACACCCGCGGCATCGGCCGCCTTTTGCGCGCCGTCGCGCAGCGAGACAAAGAACGGATTGTTCAACGTCGACAGCACCAGACCCAGCGTGCGCGCCGCAGGCGGAGCCGCGGCCGGTTGAGCCGGCTGCGGAGCGGCCGTCGGCGCGGCCGGGGTTTGACAGGCCGACAGGACCATGGCGATGACCAACAACAACATGACAGCTAAGCGTTTCATTGTTTTCTCCTTGTTGAAAGTGGGACGAATCGAGTGCGTTACTTGCGATTGACAAATTTGTATAGCAACAGCGCCAGAGCGATAACCACCCCCTTCACCACTTGTTCCCACAGCGACGAGACGTTGAGCAAATTAAGCCCGTTGTTCAAGGTTTCGATCAACAGCGCGCCGAGCAGCGTGCCCCCGAGCGACCCTTCGCCGCCCGAAAAACTCGTGCCGCCCACCACGACCGCCGCGATCGCATTGAATTCGTAGCCCTGCCCGATCACCGGCTGGGCCGAGTCTAAGCGCGCGATCAACACCAGACCCGCCAACGCTGCACACAAACCCGATAGGGCGTACACCACCACGGTCATCCGATCGGTCGGCACTCCGGCCAATCGGGCCGCAGTTGGATTGTCACCCAGCAAATAAATGTATTCGCCAAAGCGCGTGCGCCTGAGCGCGAGATAACCAATGAGGAATGTCAAACCCGCGACGACGATCGGCATGGGAATCGGCCCGATCGAGCCGGCGCCGATAAAGCGGAAGGCTTCCGGCAGGCCCGTTACAGGCTGCCCTTGTGTGTACATCAACGTCAGGCCGCGCGCCACCGTCAACATGCCCAGCGTCGCGATGAAGGGCGGAATCTTGCCGCGCGTGATGATGAGGCCGTTGATCGCGCCCAAGGCCAAACCGATCGCTAACGCCGCTAACACCGCGCTGGAGACCGCCGTGCCT
>JACRBO010000004.1 GCA_016219235.1 Chloroflexota bacterium | reverse complement strand
GGCGATAGGCAGCATCCCGCAAGAATTGTACGAGGCCACCGATCTCGACGGCGCGACCCCGCTTCAAAAATGGTGGTATATCACCGTGCCGCTGCTGAAATCGACGACCCTGTACCTGACGGTGCTGTATACCATCGCGAGTTTTGAAGTATTCGAGCGCATCTACGTCATGGTGCCAAGCGGCGTCGGCAACTCTACCCAGACGATCGTTACCCAGATTTATAACAACGGCTTCAAAGAGTTCGATTTCGGTGTCGCCGCCGCGCAAGCCTTCGTCCTGTTCATCATGATTGCGATCGTCGCCGCTTTTCAGTTCCGCTGGCTGCGCAGCGATGTCGAGTATTGAGCGCGAACACCGCGCAACCGATCGACGACGGCAGCCTGCGGCGTTGCGCACGATTACATCTGTTATTCAGGTTAACCGAATTCAATTGATCAAGATGCTCCCGGTGGATTGCCAAATCCAGTGGAAATTCAGCGGATTTGGCAATCCGCTGAGAGCAACCTTGTAAACCAATTCAGGTTACACGGAATAGTTGGAGACTTGATTGATGCCACCTAAAACGATCGCCAGGCCAAGCGCAACTGCGGCTTCACGCCTGCGCGCGAGATTGACCGACCGGTATCTTGTGCGCTGGGTCCTGCTCGGCGTGACCTCCTTCATCGCGCTCTTTCCGATGTACTGGTTGTTCGCCAACGCCTTTACGCCGATCACATCCAACCCCCCGCTGACACCAGTGCTCGTGCCCGCCTTCAAGTTGGACAATTTCGAGCGACTGCTCGTCAACAACAAGTTCTACATGAATTGGATGACGAACAGTTTGACGGTGGCCTTCGCCGTCACGGTGTGGCATATGTTTTTCGATACGCTGGCGGGCTACGCCTTTGCCAAGAAACGCTTTCCCGGTCGCAACATCCTCTTTGCGATGGTGCTGACCACGCTGATGATTCCCATTCACGTCACGTTCATTCCACTCTACATCATCAGCCGTCAGCTCGGGATCATCGATTCGCTGTGGGCGTTGATCCTCCCCGGCACGGCGTCGGTGTTCGGCATTTTCTTGATGCGCCAGTACATCCAAACGCTGCCCGGCGAATTGATTGACGCGGCCAGGATTGACGGGGCCAGTGAGTTCGGCGTCTTCTGGCACGTGATCCTGCCGCTGTCGACACCGGCCATCGCGGCCCTGGCGATTTTTACCTTCGTGCGCCAGTGGAACGATTTCCTCTGGCCGGTTATCGCGTTGAACAAGCCACAGAATTACACCCTCACCGTCGGCGTGGCAAACCTGCAGGGCGAATTCATGACGGACTGGGGCATCATCTTTTCGGGGGCGGCCCTGGCCGCGCTGCCGATGATCATTTTCTTTGTGATCTTTCAAAAATACTTCGTCGAGGGCGTTCGCATGGGGGCGCTCAAAGGATAGAGTCACGTCATGCCATTAACCGACAAACTACGGGTCGCCGTCGTCGGCGCGGGAATTCTCGGTTCACGCCACGCGCGGGTTTTTGCCGAACAGCCGGATTGTGAACTGGTTGCGGTAGCCGACCTCAACATCGCACGGGCCGAGCAGGTTGCTCAGGCGCACGGCGCACGCCCGTTTACAGATTTCGAAGTGATGCTGCGAAGCGTGGATGTCGATGCAGTCGCCGTCGCCACGCCCGATCATCTGCATCGCGCCCCGGTCGTCGCGGCGTTGCAGGCGGGCAAGCACGTGTTTATGGAAAAGCCGCTCGCGACGACGGCTCAGGACGCACGCGAAATCGTGGCCGAGGCGGCCTCAGCTTATGTCGTCGCTATGGTGAATTACAGCCAGCGGTTTGTGTCTGATCACGTGTGGATCAAGCAGGCGCTTGAAACCGGCGAACTGGGCAAACCGGCCTTTATCCTCTCGGTCAAGTTCGACACCCGCTCAGTACCCACCGGGATGATCGCGAGTTGGGCCGCGCAGACTTCGCCGCTTTATTTTATGAGCAGCCACGATCTCGACCTCGTGCACTGGTTCCTCGGTGCGGACCCGATCGAGGTGTTTGCGCAAGAGGTGCGCGGTACATTGGACGCGCAGGGTATAAACGTCCACGACGGACTGAACGCGCTCATCCAATTCAAGGGCGGCGTCAGCGCGAATTTCCACAGTTCGTGGATTCATCCGAACACCTATCCGCGCGTGTCCGATGGGTATCTGCAAATCATTGGCAGCGAGGGCGCGCTGACTTACCATGCCCGCACGCGGACGGCCGAGTTGTACACTGCGCGCGGCGGACAAGAAGTGAAATTCAACGGACCGCACACGGCCGACATCGTCGACGGCAAGATCACCGGTGCGTTCACCGCTTCACTGCGTCATTTCGTCGAGTGCATTCGCGAGGGCTGCGAGCCGGACACCTCACCGCGGCGCGTTCTCCCCACAGCCGAAGCACAAGCCGCCGCCATCCAATCGCTGGGCAGCCAGCAGCCGGTGCGCCTGACGTAAGCGCGTCGAGTTGACGGCGACTGACAAACCATGGTGTGTCAGTCGCATCGGGAGACCGCAGACAGTGCGAGGCCGCCTGAATTTTCTTCATCAAGCTCGAGAGCATCAGCCCGGCAGCACAAACGTGAACCTTGCCCCCTGCCCGATGGTGCTCTCGGCGCAGATCGATCCGCCGTGCGCTTCGACCATGCCGCGCGCGATAGCCAACCCCAGACCCGATCCGCCCGTGGCGCGACTGCGCGATTTCTCGCCGCGATAGAAGCGCTCGAAAACGTGCGGCAAATCTTCGGGCCGAATGCCTTCGCCGTCATCCACCACGCTCACTTCCACGCCACCGATCATTCGTCGCGCCGACACGTGAACGTGCCCGTTCGCCGGCGTGTGCCGCAGCGCATTGGCCGTCAGGTTCGTCAACACGCGACCGATGCGGCGCGCATCCATCCGCACCGGATCGACGTCGGGCTGCACCTCGCCGCTCAACTGCACAGCCTGCTGGCGCGCGGTCTCGGCCAAGCTTTCGAGCGTGTCGGAGATGAGATCACCGATCGAGTTGTGGATGAGATCGAGGTGCAGGCCGCCCGCATCCAACTGCGATATCTCAAACAGATCGTCGATCAAATGCGACAACGATCGAATATCCTGCTGCGCTACACGATAATACCGGTGCACCGTCGCGGGATCATCCACCACACCATCGGCCAGCGCCTCCAGCATCGCGCGAATCGACGTGAGCGGCGTACGCAGATCGTGACTGACCCACGCCACTAACTCGCGCCGTAAAACGTCCAACTCTTGCTGTTTAGCCTGCGCCTGTTGCAACTGCGCGGCCATCGCGTTGAATGAGCGCGTCAATTGCGCCAGTTCATCGCGGCCTTGCACATTCACGCGCGTGCTCAGTTCGCCGTCCGCGATGCGATCGGCCGCGCGATTGAGCGTCAGGATTCGATCGGTCAACGCCGCCGACAGAAAGGCCCCCACCGCCGCCGCGATGCCGGTCGCAAACACGACCAGGATGCTCGCCAGCATCAAATCGTGGCTGCTGGCAAACATCAGCCGCGCGATGATCCACACGTTCAAAAAGACCAGCACACCCGCCAGCCCATACACGGCCAATAGCGACCACTGCAAGCGCGGCGAGCGATTGAACCAGCCCAGCCGATAGGCCGCAAACGCCACGACCAGCGACAACGCGGTGGTCAACAGCATCAACTCCATCATGACGCTGAAATCGCTCAGGGGCGGATTCATCGTGAGGTAAAACAACCCCAGACCCACGGCCAGCGGCAGCAGCACGCTCACGACAAAGCGGCGCAAATTGATCGAGGATTGCTGCGGAATTGCCGACATGCGCACCCTCACGGTTCGAATTTGTAGCCCACGCCCCAGATCGTTTGCAGGTGACGCGGGCTCGACGGATCAACTTCGATCTTTTCGCG
>JACRBO010000794.1 GCA_016219235.1 Chloroflexota bacterium | reverse complement strand
TTCAAACGCTTGATGGAGCTCAGAGATGACAATGCTCCGGTCGACGTCAACGACGTGATCCAGCAGGCGGTCGTGCAGATTCGACCAGTAGCTCATCGGGCGGGCGTTGAGATTCGCACGACGCTCGACGCCGCATTACCGAACGCAGCCGGCAAGCGCGGCGGGCTGTATCAAGTATTTCTCAATCTCATGCTCAACGCCATGCAGCAGATCGAGAATCAACCCGGCACGCGGCGTGTGCTGACTGTGACTACCGGCAGCCCAAAGAAAGACAGCCTGCCACGTCTGCAAATTCGCTTTACGGACACAGGGCCTGGGATCCACCAACGCTTGTGGGAACAGGTCTTTCGGCTGGGCTTCACGACGCGGGTCGGCGGCTCCGGGCTGGGTCTATTCATTGCACGCAACCTGATCGAGTCGATGCGCGGGCGAATCTGTATTGAAGACAGCGTAGTGCCACTGGGCACAACGTTTCTCATCGAATTGCCAACGGCCGATGCAGGGGCAAGTGAGGTGTGAGATGGTAGATGATCATTTGCGGGTTTTGCTCGTTGACGACGAAGAAGGTCTGCGCGTAAATCTGAGCAAGTTTTTGCGCAACAACTTCGGTTACCAGGTCGAAGCCGTTCCGCACGCCGCTGCCGCGTGGGAACAGCTCACCCTGACGCAAGGCGCATATGATGTGGCCCTGATCGACGACATGCTGATCCCGGGACCGGACGGCATTCATTTGATGGAAGACATCCGGAAGCAATACGCCGACATCGAGTGCATCATTCTCACAGGCTGGGGCACCGAACATCGCCAGCGAGCGCTGCAAGCGGGGGCATTTCGTTATCTGGAAAAGCCATTCAATTACGATGAATTGGCAATGCTGATCCGTACGGCGGCGCAGCAGGTGCGCCTGCGGATCATCGGCCGCGCGATTCTGGCCGAACACGATCAGGCTAAGTTGCTCACGCAGATCGGGCTGGATGCTCGTTCGCTGGCGCTGGCCGACGAGGCGGAGATCAGTTTGCTCGATCGAACTACGCAGAGTTTGAAGGTGTACGCCCATACCGCGCCAGCTGATCGGTCGCGCCCGATCGCATTTGAACTGCACACGGTCACGCGCGAGATCGTTCAGACGGGACGGGCGGTTGCTGTGCCCGATCTGGAGCAAGATGAGTCCGCCGATCCGGCTTGGCTGGAAGCCGGCTTGCGATCGTTCTTCGGCGTACCCATCCCCGGGCGGTCAGGCAATCTGGGAGTGTTGATCGTTTATAGCCGCACCGCCAGCTATTTCAAATCGGCCGGCACGACGATCTCAGTCCTGCAAACGCTCGCGGGGCAGGCGGGTCTGGCCATGGCCAATGCCGAGTCGTTCCAACAGATCAATCAGCACGCGGCATATATGGAAGCGCTGGTCAAAGCGGGGCAGGGGCTTACCCGCACGGTGCAAATGGACAAACAACTGCAATTAGCCTGGGATTTCGTGCGCGAGCAATTGCACATCGATACGTTTCTAGTCGCGCTGCTTGATCGGGCGGCCAACGTGCTGCACTTCCCGTTAGTGTATGACAAAGGCGAACGCATGTCATTGCCCGATCGGCCGTTAACGGCCGATCAATCGCTGGGCATTACTGGTTACGTGATTCAAGCCGGTACGGAATTGCACTGGCCTACCGCGGACGATCGGCAGAGAGGCTGTGACACCTTGGGCATCGAATCGATCGCGGCGGGCGAGCCGTGCCAGTCATGCTTCTATTTGCCGCTGAAGATCGGCGCCGACGTGATCGGCGCGTTGTCCATTCAGAGTTATAAGCGGCACGCCTTCACGCCCATCCAATTGGACGCTTGCCGGGCACTAGGCAGTCAGCTAAGCGTGGCTTTGGAGAATGCGCGGCTGTTTGAAGCCGAAGCATATCGGCGGCGTGAGGCTGATCAGCTACGGGCGGCGTCGCTGGTCTTGACGTCCACTCTGCGGCCCGATCAGGTACTGGACAGCATCCTGACCGAATTGGGCAAGGTGGTGCCGTACGACAGCGCGTCCGTGCAGCTGTTGAAGGTCAATCGGCTGGAGATCTACGCCGGACATGGTTTTCCGAATCCCGCTGAAATCATTGGGCTGACGTTTTCCCTCAATGACAAGCATCCCAATCGCGGCGTCATTGAAGACCGGCAATGTCTCATCATTGGAGACGTGCAGCCCCGGTACTCTGTCTTTTCACAGACGCCGCATCAATCAGCAGGCATCCAAAGATGGTTGGGCGCGCCGATGCTGGTCGGCGAGCAGCTCATCGGCATGCTGGCGCTGGATAAGCGCGAACCGGATTTCTATACCGACATTCATGCCCAGTTAACGCGTGCCTTTGCCGCGCAGGCAGCCATCGCCATCGATAATGCGCAGCTGTATCAGGGCGCGCAGCAGCGCGCGCTACGGTTGGATGTACTGCAAGAGCTGGCGCTACTGCTCAATTCATCGCTGGCGTTGAGCGACACCTTGCGCGAAGTGTGCAAGGCTGCCGTGCGTTTTTTCGAGGCCGATCATAGCGGCTTGATGGTTATGCTGCCAGACGCGACTTACGGCGTAGTACAAGCCGAGTATCCCGCACTTGGCACGCTGGGCCGCTCGATTCCATTGAAAGGCGTCATCGCCGAGGAGAATCTGATTCAATCGCGAACGCCGGTGTTGATCAACGCTGTCGCCACCGATACTACGCTCGGCCCAGTACGTGACATACTGTTGGAATTCAACATCCGATCGATTCTGTTCGTGCCGGTGGTCAGTCATACCGGCCGCTTGCTCGGCTCGTTCAGCCTCGATCTGATTGAGCGGACGCGCGCTTTTGCGCCGGACGATCACGAACTGGTGAAGGTGTTTTCAGCACACGTGGCAGCCGCGATCGATAATGCGCAGCTCTACGAGGATACGCACCGCCATGAACACCTGTTGGCCGCGCTCGATCAAGCCTCGCGTCACATCCGGGCCGAAAAAGAAACATCCAAACTGCTGCATGAAGTGGTGCGGCTGGCGACGGAGTTGGTAGGCGGCGACGCCGGGTGCCTGTTGATCAATCAACC
>JACRBO010000799.1 GCA_016219235.1 Chloroflexota bacterium | reverse complement strand
ACAACGCTTTGCTCTGGGGTGTCGCTTTCGCTGCTACGCAGCGTGTGTATTATGGCGCCGCGACACAGTGGAACGGTGATTCAGTCGGTCATATTGTCTTTAACTCGATCATCAGCCGGGCTATGCGATCAATGGAGAGTGAACCGAGTGATAGCCAGGCGGCCATAGCCTATCTCAAGACTCCAAAGCTGGCGCCGTTGACGGATCTATGGGGCAAGGCCTATGTGTTTGATCAAGAACGGCAAATGACAGTGCCACGATCTGACGCCAGTATTGTCTACCCTGAAGGTGACCTGGTTATCGACTTCATCGCCCAGGAATATGGGGCGCAGTCAATGCCCAAATTGTTAAGAGCTCTTGGTACCGCTCAATCATTTGCCGATGTAATTGAAAACGGCCTCGGCGTGCCCTTTGCCGAATTCGATCAAAAGTGGCAAGCGTGGGTGAAATCCTATGTCCCCTGATCTGGAATGGCGCGTTGATGATCCCACCGGCGAGCAAACGATCGCGAAAACGTCTGCGCCGCGACCACCCCGCTGGCGTAAATGGGCGATCGGGTTGGTGGTGATGCTGGGCATTGGATCGGGCGTGATATATCGCTCCATCCCGGAACCCGCTCGACCCGCGCCCACCCCGACTGTCCTTCCATCGCTAACCCCAACCGCGATGCCGGCTGCGTTGTACACCACCATCGCGCGCGAGGCGCAGGCTTTGGCCACCGGCGATCGAGTCACACTCGCTCAGGTCACGGACATCCAGGATTTCAATCGGTATCAGGCTCTCGTGGGCAAGTATGAAGCCTGGGGTCAGCCAACCGACGCGGCGTTGTATGCCATCCTCGATTTCCGGCTGACGGCCGCAGATAAAGCATGGGTCGAGATCAAACAATTTCACACCGATCGCTACGAGCAGGAAATCCGCTTCTATCACTTGCGCGACAGTCAATGGCGGCGCACTGATTTTGATCCAGCGTTTTGGAGCGGCCTCACTGAGACAAGCGACACGCCTCACTTCCGTTTCACCTACTTCATCGAGGACTACGCGCTGATCGAGCCGATCGCCGCTGTGCTGGAAGCCGATTACGAACGGATCTGCACCGACTTCGCTTGCCAGACGACGCTGGAGACGTGTGTTGAGGCGCTGGACAGGCAGTGGTGCAGCACGTTCCCGCGCGAGATCACGGTCACATTCGGAATGACCGACCGCCTCGACCAGGTTAATTACGACGTCGCCGAGAACGGTGACCTTATCGTCACGATGCCGTCACTGCGCACACTCGATCAGCTCGCGCCAATGTATCAGGAAGACTTGCTCCGCAATGCGATCGCCTGGCTGCATGTGGGGCGGCTGGCTTATGGCGCGACGGATTTTCAGGGAAAGGCAGCATTGGGTAATGGCCGCGCGCTGGTGATTGCTATCTTCTTCCGTGAGTACAATCAATTGTTGAAACGCACGGGCAATGAGCTGTTGGATCAGTCCGTCGAATTCAAGCAGTTGGACGCCAGGAATTTGCCGCCGCTCGACGACGTATGGAGTGCCCAGGCAGGCGCGCTAAACAAGCCCCAGATTTACGCGATGGCCAACGCCGTCGTTGAATATATCGAACACGAATTTGGCTGGCAGTCTGTCGTCAAGCTACTGAAAGCCATCGGCCCGTCGAAGTCGCTGGCCGAAGCAATTGAAACCAGCACGGGGATTTCCTACGTAGCATTTGAGGAACGCTGGCAGGCGTGGGTTGTGTCGAACACCTCGACCACGCCGTAAATTCAGGGGATCGATCGGGTACAATCAATTTACGCACTTAACGGGCAGCACGACGCGACACGGAGCCGGGGGGTGAATCATGTCGCCGGATATAGAATGGCAGATCGGGGAAGCGTCCGAACAAGAGACGGTCGTCAAGACTCAGCCTGGGCCGCCGTCGCGCTGGCGCAAGTTCCTCATCGGCGCGATGTTGACGCTGGGCGCAGGCCTGGGCGCAGCCTATTCGGCCATTCCCGCCCCATTAGCTGCCCCGCGCCCGACGGTATTCCCCACGCCCACCGAAATTCCATTGCCTTCGCTCGTGCCTATCATCGAGATTGAAGCACACGCGCAGGCCAGCGGCGACAGGCACGCCTGGCTGGCGCTGCAAGACCCCGCCGAGGCAGCCTGGCGGCAAGAGCGCCAGACCACGTTTGAAATCTGGGGCGCACCGCCCGTCGATACCGAATTATTTTCGATCCTTGCTTCAGGCCGGCTGGGGGCCAATCGCGCCTGGGCCGATGTGATCCAGTATCGCAACGGGCAGTTCTTCCGCGAGACGCGCTTCTATCGCATGTACCGCGACAACTGGGTGCGCACCGTGCCGGAAACCTCGACTACGTTCTGGGGCGAGGAACGCACGCTGCGCACGCCGTATTTCACGCTCACCTATCGCGCCCGCGATGAAGAACCGGTGCGCTTCATGGTCGATCAACTGGATCGTCAGTACGCCGAAGTCTGCGCGGACATCGGCTGCGGCGAAGACGCGGCGATCGGTGAGCCGCTGCTCAACGTCTACGTCGTGCCCGGCGGCATGGCCCGCTCACGCGGCACGCGCTTTGGCCGCACCGTCACTGTGACGCTGCCGTCGCCCGGCCTGAGCGGGCTGTACTATCGCACGCTGGATACGGGCGAAGCCGGTGACAATCCCCAGATCGATCGCTACTTTGGCGATCACTTCCTCTTTTCGATCTTGTACGCGGCTTCCGGCGGACTCGATCGCTGGGTGGAAAACACCGATGGCATCGCCTTTGTCTGGGCGGTGGGCAACTGGGAACGCGTGCGGCGCGGCCTGCTCTCGCCCGATCGGCTGATCCGCCGCCCCGAGCTGCTGATCGACACGCCGCCGACGGAATTTGACGAGATGTGGTCGTGGTCGTCGGCCGCCACGCAACTCGATCGCGATCGACGCTGGTCGCAGGCCGCCGCGCTGATCAAATTCATCGACGAACAGTACGGCGCGGCGGCCGTCTTCAAATTCTTCCGGGGCCTGCAACACGCGCAATCGCTCACCCACTTGATCGAGGTGGCGGGCTTCCCGTACAGTGAATTCGAAACCCAATGGCTGGAGTGGCTGAAGCAATTCAGTTAAACGGCCAAGCGGTGATTGATTGATCGGTAACTGGTCAAGCGGTAATTGGTCGCTCAGTAACCGGTTGACCAGTCACCAATTGACCGATCGACCAGCTGACTGATTACCAGTTGACCGATTACCAATCCACTAATCTACCAATTTACCAACTTACCAATCTACTACCCCCATGCCCCCAGACATCGAGTGGCGCGTCGGCGCTGAAGACGAGCAAGAGACGGTCACCCGCACCAGCGCGGCAGCCCCTTCACGTTGGCGGCGATTGTTGTTAGCGCTGACGATGATCAGCGGTGCAGGGCTGGGCCTGTTGTACACCGCACTGCCCGAACCGCAACCGAGCGTACCTACGCCACAACCGACCACACTGCCGCTCCCACCGCTGGAGCCGATCATCAATCGCGAGTCGCACGCCTTAGCCAGCGGCGACAAGTCGACCTTTATGGCGCTGCAAGATCAGGTTGACGGTGCGTGGTATCGCGAGCGGCAGGCCGCCTTCAAATTATGGGGGACGCCGCCGGGCGATCGGCTGTACACGATTTTGGAGCAGGGTTATTCCGCCACCGGGCGCGCCTGGGCTGAAATCACGCAATGGGTCAGCCCGGATGTTTACGTGCGCGAGACGCGCTTCTATCAACTGCGCGAAACGATTGATGGACCGCAATGGAAACGCGCGCGGCCCGATCGCTCGTTCTGGAGCGGCGCGCAATGGCGAGGCAGTTCGGTGCAGTTTCAGATCGCTTATCCGGCCGAAGACAATCGACAGGCCTGGCGTGTGACCGAGCGCTTCGAGCGCGTGTATGACGTGCTGTGCCGCGACCTGAATTGTCCGGCGCACACTCGCCGCACACAGGCCATCAACCTGATCTTTGATCCGGCGCAAGCCGCGCCCGTTATCGATGCGGGCAACGGCCTGACCATCACGTTACCGTCACCGCGCTTGCTGGAATTCCACGAACCTTACGGCGCCGCCGACGATGCCGTCACCGCCCTCGCGTATCGCGTCTTGCTTGACCCCGTCACGCGGCAGGCCAGCGGTGACGCCGCGCGCTGGTACACCACCACCGGCGGCGATCTGATTTTGCAAGGTATTCAAGCCTGGCAGCAGCTGCGCATTCAACTGGCGCGGGCCACGCCGCCCGAACAGATCTTCATCAACGCGCCTGGCGAATTGTGGCCCGGCCCGTCACAGGGTGAACCCGACGAGACGCAGCAATTCTATCGTGACCTGTTGACCGGAGCACAGATCATGCCGTTGGCTCAATTGTGGGCGCTGCCGCCCGACATCCTGATGACCAGCGGCGATGGCGATGTGATCGACGCCGAGCTCGACGCGCTGATCGCCTTCATCGAAGAACGCTACGGCAATGCCGGTGTGATTCAATTCCTTAACGCGCTCGGCCCCGCCCGATCGATCGATCAGGCGATCGAGGCCGCGTTCAGCGTGCCCTTTGCCGATTTCAATCAGCAGTGGCTGGAGTGGATCGATCAATGAGTCCCGACATCGAATGGCGTGTCGGTGAAGACGACCGCGATCAGGAAACGATCGCGCGCGTTCGGCCGCCCGCGCCGCCGCGCTGGCATCGACTGGCGCTGTTAGCCGTGGTGCTGTTGGGCGTGGGCCTGGGCGTCACGTATGCCTCGATTCCCGAACCGCCCAGGCCACCACCCACGCCGACACCACCGCCCACAATAATCGTGATT
>JACRBO010000089.1 GCA_016219235.1 Chloroflexota bacterium | reverse complement strand
TCGATTATCATGCTCGACGCCAACATTCGCCGCGCCGTGGTGATGAAGGATGGCAAACTGGTCGGCATCGTCAGCGACACCGACATTTTCCAGTGTGTGGAAGAGCGTGGGTGGGGGCCGGATTAACACGATTTTGTGTAAAGCATTGACAAGCCGTTGAATTAGTATCAGAATAGATGGGCATCAATTAAATCTGCGGGGGTGTTGACGATTCGCCAAAATCAACCGATTGGGCGAGTGCGGGACGCTTCCTTCAGCCGTTCGCGCCAGCCGGTGCTAACGGCTTTTTGCTGGCAGCCGGCCAGAGCAGCCAGGGAAATTTCTGATGATGGGCTGGCAATATGACAGGCGATGATTTGCAGCGTGAGCGCAACTTTGTATCGGCAGTGCTGGAGACGATCGGGGCGCTGGTGGTCGTGCTGGATCGAGCGGGCCGCATCGTCCGCTTCAACCGCGCGTGTGAATGCCTGACCGGCTTTACTTTTGTTGAGGTCAAAGACCGCTACGTGTGGGATTTGTTTATTGTGCCTGAAGAATTAACGATCGTGAGAGGCGTCTTTGAACAGCTGCGGGCTGGCGACTATCCGCTTGGTTTTGAGAACTACTGGGTGACGAAGGACAATCGGCGGCGGTTGATTGCGTGGTCGAATACGGTCCTGACGGCGGACGATGGCACGATCGAGTATGTGATTGGCATCGGGGTCGACATCACCGAGCGCCAGCTGGCCGAACAGGAGATCAAGCGTATCTCGTCGTTCCCGCAGCTGAACCCCAACCCCGTGCTGGAAGTGAACAAAGCCGGCGCGGTGACATTCTGCAATCCGAGCGCGCAGCGGTTGCTGGAGCAACAGGGGCTGCCCCCGGACGGGCGCTGCTTTATTCCGTCGGATTGGCCCGCGATCGTGGCCGACCTCGATCGACGGCCCGAGGACGTGGTTCGTCGCGAGGTGGCGATCGGCCAGTTGCTGTTTGCGGAAAGCATTCATCTGGCGCATGGCTTTGGCGCGATCCGGATTTTTGCGATTGACATCACCGAGCGTAAGCAGGCCGAAGCCCGGCTGCGGCAGAGCAATACCGAACTGCAGGCGCGGAATGCCGAACTGGACGCTTTCGCGCACAGCGTGGCGCACGACATCAAGAACCCACTGCACATCATTGGCGCCTACGCCGAATTGTTGACGATAGACTTTGATAAGTGGCCGGCCGAGGCGGTGCTTGACTCGCTGCGCTCGATCCAATCGAACGTCCGCAGGATCAACAGTATCACGGACAGTTTGATGCTGCTGTCCGAAGTGCGGCAGAAAGCGCTCGCTCTCCAACCGATCGATATGGCGGCGATTCTGGACGAGGTCTGGCCGCGCTTAACGCATTTACTGGACAGGCAGATCGAACTGCGCCTGCCCCAGGCCTGGCCGCGCGCGCTGGGTTATGCGCCATGGATCGAGCAAGTCTGGGTCAACTATGTATCCAATGCGTTGAAGTACGCCCGGCGGCCGGGCTGCGTTGAATTGGGCGCAACGCACGAACCGGGCGGTTTCGTTCGCTTCTGGATTCGGGATGACGGCCTCGGCGTTGCCCCGGCCGAACAGGCGCACCTGTTCACCGCGTTCTAACAGACCTCGCGCGCGCGACCAGGCGGACATCGCGTGGGCCTGTCCATCGTGAAGCGTATCGTGGAGCGATTGGGCGGCAGGGTAGGGGTGGAGAGCAGCGGCATGCCCGGTGAGGGCAGCACGTTTAGCTTTACGCTGCCGGCGGCGTAAAGCCCGGTTTTCGATCGGGAGGCCCAATGAATCGCGACGGACTGCTGGCAATCTGCGCTTACAACGCCTATGCTAATCACCTGGTACTGAATACCGTCAAGCATCTGAGTGCGGACGAATTGACGCGGCCTTCCAGCCCGAGTCACGAGTCGGTGCTGAAGATGCTGTGGCACATGCTGGCCGTCGAGGCGAATTTCCTGGCGCGCTGTCAGGGCACGGCGATCGAGCGCCCCGACTTACCCACCCTGGCCGAGGTGGCCCGGTACTGGTCGGAGATCGAGCGATCCACTCAGTACTTTATCGCCGCGCAGAGCGATGACGATCTGGCGCGCGAAGTGATCGCGTTCACAGACCGATCGCTGCATTTCCCCGTGTGGCAATTGCTGCTGCAAGCCTGTCTGCACTCGACGCACCACCGCGGCGAACTGTCGGTGGTGCTGACAGAGTTGAGCTATCCGCTGCCGACGCTGGACATCATCGTTCACTTTGCCGAGCAGAGCGGGCAGGTGTGGCCGTGGAAATAGCAGCGAGACTTATGTTGGCTTAGCCCATGGGCGTCATCAATTGAAAGTAGTTTCCATCCGGGTCGGCCAGGGTCGCTATCCACCCGTTCCCTATTTCATAAGGCTCCCGGATGACCACGCCCCCACTCGCTTTGATTCTCTCAAACTCTTCTTTGACCTGCGCCGTCTCAAAATTGATCATGACGCGCCCCGGGTCTTTGGTCTTGCCGCCCATTTCGGAGTGCTCCAAAACGGATAGAAATGCGCTGCCCACTTGCCAGCCAAAGAACCCATTCTCACTATCGACCATGTCGGCCGGCTTGCCAAGGACTTTTTCATAGAAGGCCGCTAACACCTTAGACTGCTGCGTACCAATCATCACTGAATTTAGATTTAACATGCGGAATGCCTCCTCCTGTAAGATAAGGGTGAAACCGATCGAGATAGTCTGCGCCTGATTTCATTCCGCCCCGCCAGGTATCGCAGACTCCGATTAAATTCTATCCTATTTAGTGCGTGTCCGGTTCTGTCAGGCGCTCTCGAAAATGCTCTCGCCAGCCCTGAGCAAGCGATGGCAGTTCGCTGGCGCGACGCAGCAGATCGGGATCCGCATCCGCGGCGGTGTAAAGCCTGAAGATGTCAACCACAGTGATGGGAGCAGCCTCGCGCCCGACGAGCGTGATCGCATCATCGGCGGCTGCTTCGCCCTCTTGAGTTACGCGCAGATAAAAACCCGATCGGCCACTGCGCAGAAAGCGCTTCACCATGTCGGGTCGATCGAAACGGAGGGCCAGTTTGAAGCACGGCATGCGCGGCTGCGTCACCGTGAACTCGGCCGATCCGATGCGCAGCCGATCCCCGATGTGAACGCTG
>JACRBO010000088.1 GCA_016219235.1 Chloroflexota bacterium | reverse complement strand
TGCGCCCGACGCTACCGTTCCCGGCCAGACACCGGGGTCGCGCAGGGCATTGGCGTTGTAGTACGGGGGCTGAACTTTGGCGATATGGTCACAGGCCAACTCGCGGGCGTAACCCGCCGAGTCCGTGACGAGGAGCGGATAGGGGATGGCGCAGCCCTGTGTGTTGACCACATCCACATCCGGCTGGAGCCAGCTAAAGAGCTGGTATGACCAACCGTTTTGCGACGCCACCGCCGGGACGCCATAGACGCCCCAGTCAATCACGTTGGTGGTGCTTACAATTCGCCAACTATCCGTCAAGGTTGGATTGGGTTCGAGTGTGAGCTCGCGGCTTTCGGCGCAGTGCCTCACTTTGTGCGCAGTGCCGGTGTGGGTGCTGTTGTCGTCCTGACAGGAGTTGGCATACAGGCCCGTCTGCCACTTGCCCGACACGCTATCGTGCGTCCACATCTGCTGCGGCGTGCCCCGACATGAATCCAGTACAAGTCCCGGTGCGGTGGTGGGATCGGCGCCGTTGACGGTCAGGCATTGGCCGCCGTCGGATTTGGGTGAGATCATGTCGGCGGCCAACGGGGCCGCCAATGTTGAGATCGGGCTGAACACAGCGAGTAGCGCTATGATACACATGACGTACAAGATTGCTTTCATGACGAACTTTCCTCTCAACTGAAGTTTGTGATGGTGATATCCACGTGCCGCAGAGTATACACTGGCTCTATCACCAAACTATCACACAGCGTGCGCCGGGAGCCTTGAAGACTCGCTCTCGACGCACGCTGCGGCCGGCCAACCGATGGGCGATTGAGGTGTGCATGCAACAGGTATCAGCAGAGGCGGCTACCACGCCGCCGGATACGCGGGCGTGGGAGCCTGCTCAGCTAAACGTCTGACACGCGAAGCGTTTGCATGCACACCGGTTGAGTGTTACCGCCGAATCAGTGGCAGCATTACCTTGTAGACAACCTTCTCTTTGGCGATCGGGTCGCTCCACAGATACGGCCCGGCGCTCACGTCATACGTGCCGGTGGCCGCGGTTTCCTCCCAGTGCCAGACTTCCACGTAGTACGTCTCACCCGGCGTCACGTCGAGCGGCACGAACAACGAATCGTCGCTGGTCGGCGTGTAGTCGATGTAGCGCTCGAATTCCCACGCATGATCGGCGGGATAGACGACGACGTAGGGATCCATGTCCAACCCCAACCGATCGATCCGCAGGCCGAGCGTGTTGGTATAGTTGGCGGGCACGGTGATCTTGAACACGTCCACGTCGTTTTCAAAGTCGATGCGACCGTGAACGGCGATGTTGTCCGGCGTCACCGCGGTGGCGGGCCGGTCGGGATCGGCGGGCCAGTCGGCGTGATCGTCCGCTTGCCAGCCCCTGACCGTGATCTGATACTCGGCGTAGCGTTCGAAGTTTTCGCTGACGGCCGGCAGCGGTTCGGGGTCGGTGGTCATCAGGCCCAGGTCGGTGTAGAAGCCCGTGCCGGCCGCGTTGTCGAAGTGCACGGTGACGATCTGCTCGCCGTCTTGCGTGTAATCGACGTAACCTGCGTAGACGCCATCGTTGGCGATTCGGTCCGGCGCGACGCCGTCGTCGTGCAAGTTCACGGCGAGCTCCGTGCCACCCTGCCCATGAATCGAGCCGGCGGCCGCCAACCCCGCGATCGGGTAGCTGTCTTTCACCGAGGCTTCGATCACGATCGGCTGCGGGTAGTCGACCACGTCGCCATCTGGCGACGTGATCGTCGCGTCGTAGGTCGAGTGACCGGCCTGCGCCACACCGCTGGCCGTGATGAGGACATAGACGTCGTCGACCGCGACGACTTTAACCGTCCAGTTGCCGGCCGGATCGAGACGGCTGACGTAACACGTGGTCTCGGCGTCGGCGCCGCTACCCCAGGTATCGCAGTCGGCAGCGGAATCGATCGGGATGGGCGCGCCCGTGGGATCGATTAACGAGACGGTCGCCGACAGCGGTTCACCGAAGTAGGTGATCTCAAAGTCCACTTCGCCCAGCGACGCGTCGACGGTGACAGGCAGCGTGTAGGTCTCGCTCGCCGCGACTTCGGCTTCGACCGAGTTCAGCACCACGTCGAGCGTGGGCGAGGTGTCGTCACCCGTCATCTGGAAAGCGTCCTGCAGGTCGCTGGCGCCGAACACGGTGGTGTATTCACCGCCGGTCAGGTCGGTCAGCTGGTGCAGATTGGCCTGGTCGCCGTCGGTCGGATCGAAGCCGAAGACGTGTACTTCGATACCATTGGCCTGGAAACCGGGCACGACGGTGATGGCGTGCGCGCCGGTGGTGTGGGCGCCGGCGGTGATGAAGTAGACGACGCGCGTGGTGTCGGTGGGCACGGTGGGCGCGGTCAGCGCGGTCAGGGCCGACTGCAACGCGACGCCGGGCGCGGCCTGCGCGTTGCCCGCCGCGAGGCCGTTGACGGCCGCGGTGACCGTATCCTTCGTCGTTTGATCGACGATGTCGGTCAGCGGCTGCACGACCGTGGCCGCGCCGTCGAAGGCGATCACGCCGAGCGTGTCACCCGCCGGGGTCTGATCGATCAAAGTGGCGACGGCGGCCTTCACTTCGTCCAGGTAGCCGCTGTCGGCCATCAGCGCCGAGCGATCGATCACGATCTCGCGCACGACGCCGTTGGCGACGGTCAGCACGGCATTGGGGCCGTGGGTGACGCGCGCCGTGAAGCCCGGCACCCAGATGATTTGTAGATTCTCGCGGGCTTTGGTGATCGCAACTGTCTGCGACAGTTCGATGGTGGGCAGCTGGCCGGGCGCGGGCGCCACGGCGGCGAGTTCCGGCCAATACAAACGCCACGGCCAGCCACTGTTGCGCGGGTCCTGCTCGGGCGGGCGCGTCATGGTCGTCCAGGCATCGGCGCCAAAGATGCGGCCCTGAAAGGTTTTCAGGCTAAAGTACGGCGTGTTGGCCGAGAAATTGAACCAGCGATAGTCGCCCCAGCCCAGCCAGTCGAACGCCATGATCGTGTACTTGGACGCCACGTCGCCTGTTTGAAAGACATATTCGTCGAACATCCCGTAGAAAAGGTGCCCCCACTCGTGCCCCAGTGTATCGCCGGCGCCGCGCTGCGCGCTGTCGCTGTTCAGAGATCCCCACCAACCTGGGGAGTCGTCGCACATCAGTACGCGATTTGACCTGCTAAAGTAGCCGGAGACATGGGAGTTCGGATAGCAGCTGGGAACCCATTGGACGTTGACAGAGTCCATGTTCTTGCCATCCCGATAGAGGGTGACCTTGCCCAGGCGATGGACGCCGTTGGACATTTCATACAACACGTCGGCAAAGTAACGAATGCTGTTTTCATACTTTGCCCGATCGGCCGCGGTCCCGATGGTGGCTGTGGGATGCAACGATATCGTCACGTCGACGTAGCGGACGCTGCGGTCACCGGTGGTGGCGCTGGCCAGGCTGGAGTAAGCGGACTGTCCGGCCGGGGTGTAGGCGCGCACCCGGTATTGATACCCAGTGTAACTGGCCGTGCCCTTATCCACGTAGGTCGTGGCGCCGTCGGTGAGGTTGGCGATCTGCGTCCAACTGCTGCCGCCGTCGGCCGAGCGTTCCACCTGGAATTTTGACCCGTCACTGCCGCTCCAGCCGAGCAAGACTTCGCTCCACGCTGTCATTGTAGCTGTAAAGTCAGCGGGCGTGATCGGGGCCGGCATGGGGCCAAACTCCACATCGTCAATCTGCCAGAACGTCCCCGCGTAGGGTAACTCTCTGCGAAAGCGCACCATCACGCTGGATTGATTGGCCGCCCAGGGCGATAGATCAATCACGACGGAACCCTGGTAGGCAGTGGGCTTATCCCAGGCGGTCACCCATGTGGCGCCACCGTCCTGGCTGACGTCGACCTTGACCGTTTGCGTCACGCTCTGACCGGCGAAGAGGTTGGTTTTGGTCTGGAATTTCAGCAGCACGGCGTTGATGCCGGTCATATTGAACACGGGCGTGCGTAGCTGGCCGCCCGTGCCGGTCCCGATGTAGGGCGCATAGCCGGTGGCGCCGGTTTGATTGGGTTGATCGAACACCCAGCCGCCGTCAACCAGGGTCCAGCCGGCGGGCAGGCTCTGGCTGGCGTCAAAGTGCTCATTGATAGTCGTGAGCGGAGGCGGGCAAGGCGGCATGGTGATGTTGGCGCTGTTGCTATAGCCCGATTGGAGAGACCCGGCGATGGCTTTCACCCGATAAGTAACCGGCGTACCACAGGCCACATTCTTATGCGTAAACGCCGTGACGTTGGCCGCCACTCGACCGGCTTCCACCCAACCCGACGCGCCGTCTGGTGAGCGCTCGATGATGAAATTCGATTCGTCGACGCTGTTATCCGTCCAGGTGAGGTTGACGCTGGGATCTGCCACGACCGCGCCGAGCGCGCCCGGCGCAGCGGGCAATGTAAAGGCCTGCACTTCTACATCGTCCACCAGCCAATAGAAGGCGAAATCGGCGTTGTAGTAATGGAAGCGGAACAGCACAGTGCTTTGACCAACTGCCTGCGGCACCAACAACGAGATGGTTCCATTGTAATCAGCGCCGGTTTTGCGCCAGATGTTCGTCCATGTCGCGCCGTTGTCGACGCTTACATCCACATCCGCCGTGGAGGTTTGATAGGGCCTGAACATTGTCTTAAAGGTCAACCTCACACTGGCGGCCGCCGACAGGTCGAGCGGCGGGGTGCGCAGTGTGGTGGTTATTTTTACATAGCCTTCGTAATCACTATCGACTATGGCGAATTTGCCCGTGCCGCCCGTCAAGTTGGTGCGACGCTTGGGGTCGTCAAAGCGCCAGCCTTGCGTCGTACCACTTACTTGCCAGCCCGCGGGCAGTACGCCGCTTTCAAAGTTTTCGATCAACTTACGTCCCTTGATCGTGACGGTGGCGACGGGCGAATCGGCCGCGCCGTCGTTGGCTTTGTAGGTAAAGCTGTCGTCGTCGACAAAGCCCACGGTCGGCGTGTAGGTAAATGAGCCGTTGGCGTTGAGCGTCACCGCGCCGTGCGCGGGGTCGCTCACTTTCACCGCGGTCAGGGGGTTGCGGTCGGCATCGGTGTCGTTAGCCAACACGCCGGGAGCAGGGATGATCAGCTGTGCGCCCGAGCTCCGGTCGTAGCTGTCATTGACGGCGACGGGCGTGCGGTTGGGGCCGACCTGCACCGTGGCGATACCCGTATTATTGGCGGAATTGGCGTCGCCGGCCGTCAACGTGGCCGTATTGATGTACATACCGCGGGCCAACGCATCGGCCCGCAAGGTGATAGTGAGGGTCGCCGTGGCGCCAGGCGCGATCGGGCCGGCCAGTGTGGCATAAAGCGCCGGTGGAGCAAAGTTGACCGTCTTCAGGCTGGCTGTATCGGCAAAGGTGCCCTGCGCCGCCTGCACCCAGGTGACGCCATCCTCGCTCACGTAGAATTGGAAATCGCCCACGCGGCCATTGGAATTACCGTCCTGACGCGGCAGGTAGGTGAAGCCGGCCAGCGTGCGCACTGCGCCGGTATCCACTTGAATCTCGTGCGGATAGCCGGGCGTGCCGCTCCAGGCAGTATGCCAGATGGTGGCTGGATTGTTGTCAATGGCATTGGCGGCGGCCTGATCCGTTGAGTTTTGCTGGTTGTCGTAGTAGGTCACCAGCCAGCCAGCTTTGGAAATCTGCGCGCCTGTCCCATCCAGCAGTCCCAACTCGGACATGGAAAGCCACGCCCCGCGGTTGCCTGCCTCGGACAGACCCCGGAAGCGTACGTAACGGTAGCCGGCCGTCCAGTTGGTGTTGCCACTGGGGCTGAGGGTAAAGCTTACCGGCACGGTGTCCTTTACCTGGACGTTGGTCGCGGCCTCGTCGCCCGGGTTGGAGACCGTGATCTGGTAAACGACATCGCTGCCGGGGGCAACTTCGCCGGGCTGGCCGGGGGCCAGGGTTTTCTGCACAGCCAGGTCTTTGGTAAGAGGTGCGAGGAACTGCGCGTCAATGCCCGTGCGGACTTCACCCGGCGTGCCCTGGCACGAGTCCAGGGCCAGTCCCGACGCGGCGCCGGGATCGGTACCGTTGACGGTCAGGCATTGACCGCCGTCGGTTTTGGGTGAAACCCTGTCGGCCGCCAACGGGGCCGCCGACGACGGGGCCGTCACAGCCTGTGGGGCGCTCGGCTCACTTGCCAGGCCGATCGGGCTGGCGCTGGCCGGCGGCAGGATCGACAGGCACAGCATGAGAATAACGACGATCGAAATCCAACGATTCATTCTTTGCAACATTGTGATCTCCTTGTGAAAGATGGGTTTCCGCGTGCAGCATGTATCCGCCGGATGCGGACCACGCTAGTCAGGTCTCAACTGCCCATTACCGTGACGGAGAGTTGAGAGTCAGTGCTTGATCGTGAAGATAACGAGCGCGGGTCTCCTTTCCAGACCGCGTCTTTCCAGGCCGCGTCTGTTCAAACATTGAAGCGGTTCAGTGCCCGGCCGGGCCGTCGGCCTTCGATACTTGATCGCGATCGCCAAACTCACTTTGCAGAAATTCGGCGAGCGCGTTGATATCGACGAACCGCTGCTCTTCGCTGGTGGCCGTGCTTTGCAGAGACGCCAGCCAGCTGCATCCAGCGCCGCTTTGCATCCGGCGCAGCCGAAGCAGGTATGAAACGTAGCTGTCGTTGGGATTCGGCATGAACGGCCTTTCGGCGTTAGGCTATTGCGTATTGCGTGTTGCCAATCGCGCATCGCTAATCGACAGGTCACACACGATACGGGATACGCAATACGCAACATACTTCATGAATTCGGCGCGGCCGGATCAAGCCCCAGCGGGTCGCTGAGCGGGTCGCCGCCCAGCGGTGAACCGGCGCGCGTTTCGAGTGTGAGCTCGTAGACGATGGCCGGCCCAACATACGGCTGGCGGGTGTGATCGAATTCTGAGAGTTGTGTTTCGTCTGACATGATCTGCTCCTGAAAGGGGTGTGATTCCGGCTGATTGGCGAGCTGCCGGACACAGACCTCGGAGGTTTCATCGGTCAGTGTGCCGGGCCGGACAATCACCTGATCATTCCGGCCTGCCGCGCCTGACTATCTCGTAAAACCTCCGAGGTCTTGATCGGCAATCTACCGTGTGGCTTAGCTGCTGCGGCGGCGTTTCCAGATCAACAGGCTGCCGGTGATGCCGAGTACCGCCAGCGGGAGCGAGAGAGCAATGGCGTTAGTTGATCCCGTCGGGCCGGCGGCCAGGCTTTCGAGACCAATCGCCGTCGGCGTCGCGCCGCCCAACGTCCAACTGCTGAAGGCGGTGACGTTGCGTTTGGTCACGCAGTTCGTCGCCGGGTCTCTGACATCCGCGCCTACCAGGGTCCACGGGCCGCTGCCTTCGTAGCGATACAGCGACAGGTTGTCTTCAGTGACGTCCGCGCCGGCGGCGGCCAGTTCGGCGTCGGTGTAACACAGGGTCAGATCCATATCGTAGATGCCGCCGGTCGCGCTGATCGTCCAGTGGATGGGCATCTCGCCGGCGCCGGCCGGGTTTCCGCCCGGAGCCTGCGCGTGTTTGGTGACGCTGACCGTTCCGGGATCGCCGGAGTTGAGGCGGGCCTTGACGTACGTGCCGCAGCCAATATCAACCGTTGCGCCTGCCGGGAAGCTCGAGGCGCTGCCGATGTTGGAGGCCGGGCTGACAGAGACGGTGTAGCTGTGGGCGGTACAGGTGCCGGGATTAGCCTCTGTCTGCGCTTGATTGGTAATGACGGCGACAACGCCATTCGGGCTGCCGGGCGGCGTGTAACACACCGAGCGACTCTCACCGGTATTGATCACCGTCGGGAAGCTGGCGACGGCCAGCGTGCCCGTCCGATCGCCGGTCGGATCGGCGACGATGCTGCTGCGCAGCTGTCCGCCAGCCGATGTATTGCTCAGGGTGACATTGTACGGGCCGCCGGTGGTGGGCAGGCCGACCCAGTTGATGGCGTAGTTGTCGCGGATGCTGCCGGTGTAGGTGGAGCCGATGGCCGCGATGCTGCCGTGATTGGCTGGCACCCCGCGTGGCGCCACGTAGCTGGCCGCTTCTTCATAACAGTAAGGGGCGCTGGCCGGGCAGGCCTTCTCAAATCGGCTGGCGATGGCGTAGCGGTGGAAGGTATCCGCCAGCGTTGCGCCGGGGGTCTTGACCCCCAGAGCCGTATTCAGGGCATTCAGCCCGCTCTGACCGGCCGCGATGTTTTGCCAGACGCCCTGCACCACGTCCTCGCCGCCGCCCGCCACGTTGGCGCCGCCGTTGTGTTCGGCGGCGTAGCGGAAGAGCAGCCAGCTCGAATATTCCGGATAACTGGGCGCACCACTCGGCCATTCACCCAGGCATTGGGTCCAATCCGGCCATAGATACTGGTAGTTATCGTTGATAGCGTCCCACACCTCATCTTCGGTGTAGGCGGCGTCACCCTCCAACCACATCAAGTCCTCAGTCGGGGCCGGGTCGCCATAGCCATTCTGAATGGCGTGCTTGTATTCGTGAGCCGAGGTTACTCTAAGACCGTTCAGGCCGCCCAGGGTGGCATAGCTGTCATTGCGGAGCACCATGCACGAGGTTACAGAAGCGGTTTCGGTCTCCGGGGTGTTGGGGTTGTTGCCCAGGACGTAGCCGGCGTATAAGCCGCCGCCAGCGGTTACGTATCCATAGAGACCTCCGCCTAATGGTGCGATCTGGACCGGATACTTGCCGTCGGGCGGGGCGCCGTTCGTGCAGGTTGCGTCACAGACGGGCGGCTGCGCCCATCCATAGCCAGTGATTTCAGTGGCGAAGGCGGAATCGAGCGTATTCCGATAGTCCGCGATCGTCAGGGTACCGTTGATCGTGCCGTAGTTGATGTAGAAGTTGGGCGACGTGCTGTCGTTGTTGGGTCCATCTTCCTCAGCGCAGATGGTCGCAGCGCTGGGCGCTAACAGTCGCTGCAATTCGCGGAGCGTCAGCGCGGCCAGACGTTTCTGATCGACGGAGGTCGTCTGCCAGGCGGCCCGTATCTCACGCACGTATTCCGTGCCGGACCAGCCGGCCTCGCTGCGAAACTGCGGTGGGAGTGAAGCATGGTCGTAGATGGCGTAGGCCAGATACAGGATGCGCTGCTCAGCCGTGATCTCGCCGTTGGTCAGAGCCTTATCCAGCAATTGCGGCGTGGACAACTCCGATTGGGCGGCCTGTGCCGGAGCGTTTGACTCCGCCAGGCTGATGGTTGGAACGCCCAGCAGCAACGCGGCGATGATCAACAGCGAAGCCAGGCGGACGATCGATGGGGGGCGGTTCATGAGTTCACCTCTTTGATGGGTTGTGTAGGATTCAAGGCCGATCTAAAATGCCACTGGTTAAGCAGCCTGAGTGGTCGGTATCGCGGTATTAGCGAACGTTATCGCAGGCGGCGACCTCCTTCAGCAGACGTCTGAGCTCGGTTTGGACGGTCGGGCTGAGACTGCATATGATCGAAGACTGACGACTGGCTCGCCGAAGTTCTTCCACGATCGAGGTTCCACGCCAGCCGGCCTCGCTCCGAAATTGAGCGGGCAGTGACTCATACTCGTAGATGGCATAGGCCAGATAGAGCAACCGTTGTTCAGACGTAATCTCGCCTTGAGCCAGGGCCTGCTCGATGAGCGCCGGAGTAGACAGCGATTGCGCCTGAGCCGCCGGCGTAAGTTGTAGATCGGCCTTGAGTGCGGGTGTCGAGGCGGGCGTGGGGCTGACTGTATGAACCGGGGGCCAGGCCCGGCTGTAACACGCGATCAGGCTGCCCGCAATTCCGATGAGGAGCAGCCGCACGACCAGCGTCCTCATCCGAAGCGAAGGCGTAACGATGCCTGGAGTTGTTATAGATATCTTCACGAGCGCATCATCAGGGCCGCGAGCTGGCCGGCAGTTGTAGACTTCGTGCCCAGCATACATGACCCCTATCACTGAATTATCACTGCCTTCGATACTTAACGCTCGCGCCGGTGTTTGTTATACTGTGCCTTTCTCGTATTAACCGCACCAACGAACCAGGGTGCCTGGGAGCTCACGATGCCGCATCTGTCACTATCTTTTTTCGGCAGTTTTGAAGTCACGCTAGACGGCGAACCGATTACGGCGTTCGGCGGCGACAAAGTCCGCGCCCTGCTCGCCTATCTGGCGATTGAGTCCGCCCGTCCTCATCGCCGCACGGAACTGGCTGCGCTGTTGTGGCCCGATTTGCCGGACAGGAAGGCCGCGCACAATCTCAGTCAGACGCTGCTGCGTCTGCGCCGCGCGCTGCGGGGCGCGGGGCGCGAATCAGACGTCCGGACGCAGCCCAACCAGCCGCCCTGGCTGCTATTGACCGGCCAGGCGATTCAATTCAATCCGCAGTGCGACCATCAACTTGACGTGGCGCGCTTTACCGATCTACTCAAAGCGCGTCGTCAGCATTACCATGCGGCTGCGGACACGTGCCAGGTTTGCATGCAGTGGCTGCGTCAGGCCGCCGAGCTGTATCGCGGCGATCTGTTGCCAGGTTTCTTCGTGCCGGACAGCATCGCGTTTGAAGAATGGCGGGTCGTCAAACAAGAAGCCTTGCACGGCCAGGCTGTGGAAACGCTCGATCAGCTGGCGGCCTATCACGAACGCTGCGGCGAGTACGATCAGATGCGGGCTTACGCGCGCCGACAGGTGGCGCTGGAGCCGTGGCGCGAAGCAGCCTATTTGCAGTTGATGCGCGCCCTGACGCTGCACGGCCAGACGGCCGCCGCCGTAGAACAATATGACGATTACCGCCGGATGTTGCTCCGCGAATTAAACATCCAGCCATCGGACGAAGCGACCGCGCTTTACGAGCAGATCCGATCGGGCACGCTGACAGGCCGCCGCACCGATCGGCCCACTGCGCCCGGCGGCCCGAATGAACGCCGCCAGGTGACGGCGCTGATCTGCGGTCGGACAGACTCGCCCTCGCACACCGATCCCGACACATTGTACGAACAATTGGCGGCGTGCGAACGAGAATGTGAAGGTGTCCTGACCCACTATGGCGGACAACGCCCGCCGCGCCATGGCCGCGAATGTCTGATCTATTTTGGCTACCCGACGTCGCACGAAGACAACGCCCGGCGCGCCGTCCACGCGGGTCTGGCGATGGCGGCCTCACATCAGGCGGCTGCCTTGCCGGTTCGCATCGGCATTCATACCGGGCTGATGGTGGTGAGCAAGCAGCGCGGGCCGGGCACGCCAGACCAGGAGCTGGTGGGCGACGTGCCCGATCTGGCGCGGGGCTGTCACAACCTGGCCGAACCTGGCAGCGTGTTGATCACCGAGAATACCGCGCGTTTAGTGCGAGGCGGGTTTGAGTGCGTGGCGTTGGGGCCACAGGCGCTGACAGGGTCAACGGATTCCTTGGAGGTCTATCGTGTCACCAGCGCCAGCCGCTTGCCTGGCCGGCTCGATTGGCTGGCGCACACCCAACACCTGACGCCCTTTGTTGGCCGCGGAACCGAGTTGGCTCAGCTGCTCACGTCTTTGGATCAGACACGGCGCGGCCAGGGACAGGTCGTGTCTGTAAGCGGCCAGGCCGGCATCGGCAAGTCGCGCCTGGTGTGGGAACTGAAAAACACCGCGCTGGCGCAGATGGTTGATGATTCAATACTGTGGTTGGAGAGCCGTTGTTCGCCTTACTTCCAAAACACCACGTTGTATCCCATCCTGCAGCTGCTAGAGCAGCTCCTGGGCTTTGAAGCGAACGACAACGCCGAGCTCAAACGCCGCACGCTCGACCGGCTGCCGGCTCGTTTCGAGCTGCCGCGCGGGGCCGCCTGGCACCTGACGCGGCTGCTCGGACTGCCCTGCGACGAACCTGTTGCGCCGACGATCACGGCGGACGAGCGTGAACGGATGCGCATCGCCTGGGTAACGCTGCTGCAAAACCAGGCCGCCGAACGGCCGTTGATACTGCTGATTGAAGACTTGCACTGGAGCGACCCGTCCACCCTCGAATGGCTCGAGCGATCATTTGATGCGCTGACCGCCGCGCCGTGCCTTGTGTTGTTGACCTTTCGCCCGACCTTGCCGCCCGCCTGGCTGCCGCGCCCCCGCCAGCAATCGATCACACTGGGGGCGTTAAGTCCCGCTGAAACTGAGCAGCTGGTAGCCGACCTCGTGGGCGAGACGCCGCTGCGCACGGAGGTGTGCCGGAGCATTCTCGCGCGCACCGATGGCATACCGCTCTTTATCGAAGAGCTGACCAAAACACTGCTCGAATCCGGCCGTCAGACCCTGGAGGTTTCCGAAACCTCCAGAGTCTTGCCAGAGATCCCCGCCACATTGCGCGACTCGTTGACGGCCCGCCTCGATCATGTGGGTGACGCCAGAGAGACTGCCCGGTGGGCGGCTGCCCTGGGCCGCGAATTTTCGTATCCAGTTCTAAGCGCCGTCACGGCCTTTGACGATCGGCGCTTGCAAAGCGATCTGACGCGGCTCGTCGAGGCCGAATTGATCTTCCCGCAAGGCCGGGCGCCGTACACGAGTTACGCGTTCAGTCACGCCCTGGTGCAGGAAGCCGCTCATGCCTCGCTTCTTAAGCGCGCCTCTCAGGACTATCACCGGCGGATCGCCGAGACGTTGGAAGCACGCTTTACTCAGATCGCTGAAACCCAGCCGGAAGTCATCGCCCAGCACTACCTGCAGGCGGGCCTGAACGCCCAGAGCGCGGATCATTGGACGCGAGCCGGCGAACGCGCCACTGCGCAAGGCGCGATATTGGAAGCCAGCATCTTCTTTGATCGCGCGTTGGAACTGATCGAACCGAACGATCACGAGCGTCGGTGGCGGGCTGTGCTGGGGCGGGAGAGTGTGTTGGATTTGCGCGGCGAACGGGCGGCGCAAAAACTGGACGTGGCGGCCCTGCTGGAATTGGCCGAGGTGTTGGACGATAACACCCGGCAGGCCCAGGCTTACCTGCAGCAAGCGCGCTACGTCTCGCGGCAGGACGATAACGCGGCGATGTTGCAAGCGGCGGAGGCCGCCCTGGCGGCGGCCCGCCTGGCCGGAAACCTCGCGCTTGAGGTGCGCGCGTTGACGGGCAAAGTCCAAGCGTTAACCAGCAGCGGCGAGTGGGCCGCCGCCGGGCGGGTGGTTGAAGAGACGCTAACCAGGGCCTACGGCGACATCGATGATGTCGTGCGCGCCTATGCGCTGGGGGACGCGGCGTTTTACTTTGTTGAGGTAGGCGATCTGGCGCGGGCCATACCGCTGATGCGCGAGGGCGCGGAGGCCGCGCGGCGCGCGGGCAACCGCAAAAAAGAGAGCGGCTTCAAGGGGAATCTGGGCTTTACTTACGCGCAGCTAGGTCTGTATCCTCGAGCCCGGGCGGCACTGGAGGCTGCCCTGGCACTGGCCGAGGCGATTGGCGATCGACGGTTGCAGGCCAGTCACCTGATCAACCTCGGTTTCGTGCAGTGGCGGAGCGGCGATCGAGACCAGGCGCAGCAGTTAATCGAGCGCGCGCGGGAAGAATTTGGGACCATCAACGATGTGTTCGGCCGCGCCTCCAGTCTGGCTTACCTGGGCTTTATTCAAGCCGAACGGGGTGAGTGGGCTACGGCGACCGACTCTTTGATAAGAGCGCACGCCGATTTCTCTTCCATTGGCGCTGACGCTTTTGTAGTGGAAGTGCAGGCTATAGAAGCGCGCTGTCTATTGGCGCAAGGCCGGTTAATCGAGGCGCGGCAGTTAGCCGCGCAGGTCTGGCAGTATCTTCGCGAGCACGGTTGCACAGGCATGGATCAACCTTCTTTAGCCTACGTGCACATCGCTGATGTGTTCGGGACTATCGAGCCGGCCAGTCACGTGATGCGCACCGTAGCCGAAGCCGGCTACCGCGATCTGATGCAGAGCGCGGACCAGATCAGCAATGCCGAGTGGCGTCAGTCGTTCCTCGACAACGTGACAGAGAATCGGACGCTGATCGAGCAGTGGAACCAGTATCAGTAGATCGCTCCAACATTCCGCCTGACGCGCCACCGCTTTGCAGACACGGCGTGCGCGGAATTCCGCACGCTTTTCACTCCCACCACCGATTGCTCGTCCGCCCAGGCAGGTCGCCTGGCGGCCGCCACCAGTCGTCGGGTCGCCGCCCGAGCGTGAAGAGGCGGATCAAGATCGCGCCCGCGATAAAGCCGCCGATATGCGCGAAGAAGGCCACCCCGCCCTGCGCGTAGTCGCCCAGCGCCATCACGCCGTTGAACAGTTGGATCAAGAACCACCACCCCAGCAGCAGGGCCGCCGATACACTGACCACCTGGATGAAGACGAAGAAGACAACCAGCGTCTGCACCCTCGCGCGCGGGAACAGCACGATGTAACCGCCCAGCACGCCCGCAATCGCGCCGCTCGCGCCAATCATGGGCAGCCGCGACGACGGCTCGATGATGATCTGCAGCGCGCTGGCGACAAAGCCGGTGATGAAATAGAACCCGATATAGCGTATCGCGCCCAACCGATCCTCGATGTTGTTGCCGAAAATCCACAGATACAGCAAGTTCCCGCCGACGTGCAGCCAACCGCCGTGCAGAAACATCGACGTGACCAGCGTCAGCCCGTCGTTCAGGGTGATGTTCCCGTCGAAGAAGCGGCCCGGCACGACGCCGTATTGCAGAAACAGCCGCGTCAGGCCGCGCTCACTCAACGTTTGTTCATACAGAAACACCAGCACGTTGATGGCGACAAAAACCACCGTGATGACGGGCAAACGCCGCGTGGGATTGAGATCGCGTAATGGAATCATGGTATCTCTGTTTGGACACAGATTTCACGGATTACACAGATAAAACGCCTGACCGATTGGCTACTGCTGTGCGAATCAATCAAACATCTGTGTTCTTCTGTGTCAATCTGTGTCCGCCTATTTTCGGCGCACTATGGCGTCGCTCATCTTCGCCACACGCGCCATGACGGCCACATCATGCACGCGCACGATGTCCGCCCCGCGCGCAATGCCGATGGCGACCGCCGCCGCCGTGCCCTCGACCCGCTGATCGGGCGGCAGATCGAGCGTGTAGCCGATAAACGATTTGCGCGACGGCCCGATCAAGATCGGAAAGCCCAGCGCGCGGAAGTCGCCCGTCCGATCGAGCAGTTCCAGGTTTTGCGGCACGGTTTTGCCAAAGCCGATGCCCGTGTCCAGAATAAGGTGATGATCGGGCACGCCCGCTTGCCGCGCTAGATCGACGCATTCCAGTAACTCACGTTGAATGTCCGGGATCAGATCGTCGTAGTGCGAGCCGGTGTAGCGCCCGCCCAGGCGCGCTTCAAACGCCGCTTCCAGCGCCGCGTCCTGCGGTTTCGATCGATTGTGCATGACGATGGCGGGCACATTGCGTTGAGCGATCAACGCCGCCATGTCCAGATCGCGCCGCAAACCCCACACGTCGTTGACGATGGCTGCGCCCGCATCCAGGGCCTGCCGCGCGACTTCGGCCTTGTACGTGTCGATCGAGATCGGCCCGACCCCGGCGCGTGCCAGAGCCTCGATCGCCGGGATCACTCGATCGAGTTCTTCACCCACCGCCACGACTTGCGAACCCGGCCGCGTCGATTCGCCCCCGACGTCGATCAGATGTGCGCCCGCGTCGATCATCGCCCGGCCCCGCTCGACCGTCGCCGCGATCCAATCCGCCTGGTTCAAGAGACCGTCGCCGCTGAATGAATCCGGCGTGACGTTGAGGATGCCCATCACGTAAGTCTGGCGTCCCCAGTGAAACCAGCGTAAGCCGATCCTGAGCGGACGCAGCGCAAACTTCTTGACGGGCGAGAGATCGATCGAGTTGGCGAGAAGGCCGATCGATTGCGCCAATACCGGATGAACGACCTCCGCCGCAATCTCTGACAAAGGCGCAAGCACGAAGTCGCGCTTATGCAGACCCGGATGCGGCACGCGATAATGATCGGTGTCGATGACGACGTCATCGTATAACAGAATGTCGATATCGATGCCGCGCGGGCCATAGCGAAAGGTGGGTTCGCGGCCCATCGCCACTTCGATGGCTTTGACGAAAGTCAATACGTCTTCGGGCGAGAGATCGGTCGTGCCCGCGCAGGCCGCGTTAAGGAAGCACGGCTGATCGGTGTAGCCCCACGGCTCGGTCTGATAGATCGAAGAGATGGCGTCGATGGCGATGCGCGTTTGCAGCCGCTCGACGGCTTCGATCAGGCGGCCATGCCGATCGCCCAGATTGGAGCCGAGCGCCAGGTAGACGCGGGCGCGCGTCGCATCACTGATGCGCGTCATCGCCACGCCTCGCGATAAGTAGCCGATTGGCCTTGCACTTCGTCCACGGTCATCTCGCACGCCGTCAGGTTGGGCACATCGCGCAATTCAACACGCAACTGCCCGGCCAGATACTGCGCCAGCAGTTCGGCGGTGGTGTTCGACATGGGCAGGATCAACACATCGGTTTCGGGCAGCACGTAGCGGCGATTGCCGACATCGACGGTGATCTCGTGGTCGGCGTGGGTCAATCGGAAATGCGGATTGGTTGCGGGCAGCAGCGTCAAATGATCGAGTTGATCGACCAATTTCCGCAGCGTGCGTTTGAGTGTCACAAAGTTGAGGACGAAGTGATCGTCTTGCAAGTCGCCTTCCACCGTGACGCTGGCGCGATAGTTGTGGCCGTGCAGCGGCTCGCACACGCCGTCGTAGGTGACGAAATGCGCGGCGCAGAAAACCAGATAGTCTTTGGAAACGTGGATTTTGAAGTTGGGCATGAGTCAAGTATAACGCAAGTCACAAGCCTGACAAGATGCAAGATGCACGATGAAAGGATGACAGGGTGACACGGTGATCTTGTTGCAAGGATCATCTTGTCACGCGAAGCGTGTCACCCCCTCACCTTGTCACGCGAAGCGTGTCACAGCCAGGACCGACACAAAACTCTAATTGATTCTGCCGGTCACTTCAATGTATAATGCGTTTCATTCCCCACCTGTGGAGGCGTGTATGACCGAGTTAGTGTGCTGCATCTGCGGTGACCCCATCGGCGAGCAACCCCAACGC
>JACRBO010000788.1 GCA_016219235.1 Chloroflexota bacterium | reverse complement strand
TATCCAGCCGGGGTGTGATGATATTCTTCGATCCACAAATCATCCGGGTTGACGATCCAATACCAGGCAACACCGGCGTCCTGATAAGCCCGCAGTTTGGTGGTGCGATCGCGGCGGCGCGTGGCGGGCGACAGGATATCCACGACGAGATCAGGCGCGCCGTGCAGACGGCCGGCGGTGTCTGAATATCGATCGAGATGCTCGCTCGACAGGAAGACCAGATCGGGAATGTAGACGCGCTTGGCCGTCAGGCGCAATTCGGTTTCCGGCCAAATTCGGCCCAATTTGAGCCGTACAATGTAACCGCGAAGTTCGCTGCCCAGAGCCAACAACAAGTCCTGGTGTCGTGCATGGGGTGGATTCATTCGGATCAACTCTCCGTCTTCAAACTCGTAGTTGGGCTGGCCTTCCGGCAGCGCAAAGTACTCGTCCAGCGTCACGCGCGCCCGGGCGGGCGGCGCCGATCGATCGAGAACCGGTGCAGGTGTGAGCATAGTATCCCCCTTGAATCCGACGTTCCGCAGCTTCATGCCGTGATCTTATCACATTCGAGTCAGCGCGGCGCAGTGATTTGATCCAGCCAGCGCAAGTAGGCAAAGGCGTACTCGTTCGAAGTCCCACACATCTCTGGTGTAGGCCGAAGGCTTACGCACACGGCCGGTCGCTCCGGCAGGCCAAACAACTTGCACCCATTGTCGTGAGTCAATTGCGCGCATCGTACACCCGCTGCTTTGCCCTGCGGCATGCCGGGTATCGGCGACGAGATCGACGGCACGATGCAGCAGGCCGCGCAGCCCGCGCGACAGTCCATTACGCGCCGATCCGATTGCGCAGTATGCCGATCTGCTCGACCTCCACCTCGACCACATCGCCAGGCTTCAGGAATTCGGGCGGCTTGCGCGCAAAGCCTACGCCGCTGGGCGTGCCCGTGGCGATGATGTCGCCCGCGTCCAGCGTCATGCCGCGCGATAGAATCTCGATGATCGCCGGGATGTTGAAGATCATGTAGCGCGTGTTGGAGTCTTGCTTCGTGACGCCGTTGACGCGGCACACGATGTCCAGCTGCTGCGGATCGGGAATCTCGTCGGCGGTGACGATCCACGGCCCGATCGGGCACGCGCCGTCCAACGACTTGCCTTTGAAGAATTGACTGTGCTGCGTTTGCAGATCGCGCGCCGAGACATCGTTGAGGCAAGTGTAGCCAAACACGTGATCGAGCGCGTTCGCGCCCGCGATATTCTTGCCGCCCCGACCGATGATCACGGCGAGTTCGGCCTCGTAATCGATCTGCTCGCTGACGGCTGCGTCAAACGGAATAGAAGCCTCCGGCCCGTTGATGGCGTGCGTGGCCTTGGTGAAAAAGACGGGATGCTGATGCTGCTTGAATTCACGACCGCGTGCCTCGGCGGATTCTCTGGCGTGTTCGACGTAATTCAAGCCCAGACACATCACGTTGCGGCGCGGGCGTGGGATCGGCGCGAGGAGTGTCACGGACCCTATCGGGCTGGCGGGCCGATCGGGCGTGAGGAACGATCGGACTTGCGCCAGCGCCGCCGCACCGCCATCGATCAACGTGAGCATATCGGGCACGATCGGCGATAGATCGATCACGCCCTGCATGGTCACAGCCCCGACGTGTGAGTGATCGCCGTGTTGGTAGGTAATGAGTTTCAAGGCAGATCCTTTCGTGAAGGGTAGGCGTGATGGTAGCATAGCGCCGCCTCACCGTCAAACGCGCGTTCCAGTTGCGAGGGGCACGTTTGCGTATTACAATCAGGTCAGCCAATTACCGCTGTGTCAGAATGGGGACGTATGCCAGAAGCCACTGAAGTTGCCGCGCCTGCCGCGTTGAGTCTGGATGACGCCAAACTCTACATCAACCGCGAATTGAGCCAGCTGGAGTTCTTCCGCCGCGTACTAGACGAAGCCGAAGACGAGCATAACCCCCTGCTGGAGCGCGTCAAGTTTCTGGCGATCGTCGGCTCGAACCTGGACGAGTTTTACATGGTGCGAGTGGCGGGCTTGAAACAGCAGATCGATGCCGGGCTGATCGATCCATCGGCCGACGGCGCGACGCCCGCCGAACAACTGGCGGCGATTCGCAAGGCGGCTTCGCGCTTGATGGCCGAGTCGCGCGTGTGCTTGCAAGAGCAGATCATGCCCGCGCTCGATCAGGCCGGTATCCACATTCTGGATTATGCCGCGCTGAACGAAGCGCAGCAAAGCAAGGTCGATGAGTATTTCGACGAAGTAGTGTTTCCAGTGCTCACACCACTGGCCTTTGATCCGGGGCGGCCCTTCCCGCACATCTCCAATCTAAGCCTCAATCTTGCCGTGATCATTCGCGACCGCAAAGGGCAGGAGCGTTTTGCGCGCATCAAAGTGCCCGATACGTTGGCGCGCTTCACACCCATCAAGCGCTCGTCGGGCAGCGTGCGCAAAGACGGCACCGTGCCTTATCACCATTATTTCGTGTGGTTGGAGCAGTTGATCGCCGCACACCTCAATCGCTTGTTCCCCGGCATGGAAGTCGTGGAGGCGCATCCCTTCCGCGTGGTGCGCGACGCCGACATCGACATTCAGGAACTGGAAGCGTCTGATCTGCTGGAAAGCATGGAAGAAAGCGTGCGCCAGCGGCGCTTCGGCTCGGTGGTGCGCGTCGCCGTCAACAACGCCATGCCCGCCCACATCCGCGATATTCTGGTCGAAAACCTCGAAATGGATCGCAACGATCTGTACCCCATCGACGGGCCGCTGGGGCTGAGCACCTTGATGAGCCTGTACAGCATCGATCGACATGAACTGAAAGAAGCGCCCTTCGTCCCGGCTATGCCGGCCCCGCTGCGTGGCAAGAACTACAACAACGATCTCTTCGGCGCGATCAGGCGGCAGGATATTCTGCTGCACCATCCGTACGACTCCTTTGGGCCGGTGGTGGACTTCCTGAAAATCGCCGCACGCGATCCCGACGTGCTGGCGATCAAGCAGACGCTGTATCGCGCGGGGCGCAACTCGCCCGTGGTTGAAGCCTTGCTGGAAGCCAGCCAGAATGGCAAGCAAGTGGCCGTGCTGGTGGAACTGAAAGCGCGCTTCGACGAGGAAAGCAACATCGGTTGGGCCAAGGCGTTGGAAGCCGAGGGCGTGCATGTGGTCTATGGCCTGCTGGGCCTGAAGACGCACTCTAAGATCGCAATGGTCATTCGCAAAGAAGGCGAAGGCATTCGCCGCTACCTGCATCTCTCGACGGGCAACTACAACGCCGTCACCGCGAATCTTTATACGGACATCGGTTTCTTCACGGTCGATGAAGCCATCGGCGCGGATGCGACCGACCTGTTCAACTACCTGACCGGCTATTCGGTCAAGACCGATTATCGCAAGCTGCTGGTCGCGCCGATCAATTTACGCAGCCGCATGACGGAGTTGATTCAGCGCGAGATCGAGCATCAACGCAAGCACAAGAACGGCCATTTGATTCTGAAGATGAATGCGCTCGTCGACAAGCCGATGATCCAGCTGCTCTATCAGGCGTCGCAGGCGGGCGTCAAAGTCGATCTGCTGGTGCGCGGCATCTGCTGCCTGCGCCCCGGCGTGCCCGGCATCAGCGACAACATCCGCGTGATCAGTATCGTGGGCCGCTTCCTTGAGCACAGCCGCATCTACTACTTCTACAACAACGATCGGGAAGAAGTCTACGTGGGCAGCGCCGACATCATGCCGCGCAACATCGATCACCGGGTGGAAGTGATGTTCCCGATTGAAAGCCCGCAGTTGATCCAACATCTCCGTGATGACGTGCTGGCCGTGTATTTGAACGACACTGCCAAAGCGCGGCGCCTGCTGGCCGATGGCTCCTACGAACTGATCGCGCCCAAATCCGAT